>NZ_JAAOQS010000280.1:0-989 GCF_011603105.1 Rhodococcus sp. A14
CGCAAGCAACTGCTCCAGTTCAGCCTCCTCCTCGTCGGCGCGGCCACGTTCCTGATGGGCTGCCTGCCCACGTACGGCCAGATCGGGTACTGGGCCCCGGCCCTGCTCGTCACCCTCCGCTTCATCCAGGGATTCGCCGTCGGCGGCGAGTGGGGTGGCGCGGTGCTGCTGGTGGCCGAGCACAGCCCGAACAAGTCCCGCGGCTTCTGGTCGTCGTGGCCGCAGGCCGGCGTTCCTGCGGGCAACCTCGTCGCGACCGTCGTCCTGCTGATCCTGACGACGACTCTGTCCGATGCGGCGTTCCTCAGCTGGGGCTGGCGCGTGGCGTTCTGGCTGTCGGCCGTGATCGTCCTCGTCGGCTACTACATCCGCACGAAGGTCACGGACGCCCCGATCTTCATCCAGGCGCAGAAGGAAGCGGAGCACATCAAGGAGACGTCCTTCAGCGTCTTCGAGGTCCTCAAGCGCTACCCCCGCGGCGTGCTGACGGCGATGGGCCTGCGTTTCGGTGAGAACGTCATGTACTACCTGGTGGTCACGTTCTCGATCACCTACCTCAAGGTGGTCGTCCACACCGACACCGCGCAGATCCTCTGGTGGATGCTGATCGCGCATGCCGTGCACTTCGCGGTGATCCCGCTCGTCGGGCGGCTCTCCGACACCATCGGCCGGCGCCCCGTCTACATGATCGGCGCCCTGACCGCGGGCACGTGGGGCTTCTTCGCCTTCCCGATGATGAACAGCGGGCACAACGCCGTCATCCTCGGAGCGATCATCATCGGCCTGGTGTTCCACGCCTTCATGTACGCCGGGCAGCCGGCGATCATGGCCGAAATGTTCCCGACGCGCATGCGGTACTCGGGTGTCTCCCTCGGCTACCAGGTGACGTCGATCGTGGCCGGTTCGCTGGCGCCGATCATCGCGGCCAGCCTGCTCAGCAAGTACGACTCGTCCGTTCCGATTGCGATCTACCTGGCGATCGCGTGCCT
>NZ_JAAOQS010000281.1:0-983 GCF_011603105.1 Rhodococcus sp. A14
GTGTCTCCCTCGGCTACCAGGTGACGTCGATCGTGGCCGGTTCGCTGGCGCCGATCATCGCGGCCAGCCTGCTCAGCAAGTACGACTCGTCCGTTCCGATTGCGATCTACCTGGCGATCGCGTGCCTGATCACCGTCGTCGCCGTCATCGTCGCCCGGGAAACCAAGGGCATCTCGCTCGAATCGATCGACGCGGCGGACGCCCAGATCCTCGCGGACGAGAAGGCCGCCGGCGCGAAGAACGGGGTCCCCGCATGACCGAGCAGAACCAGTCCGGACGCACGGCACTCCTCACCTACGGCGCCAGCCGAGGGGCGGTTGCCTTTGTGAACCCGGGAAAACCCTTCTCGGCCTAGGTCGGCGACTGTCGCACGCACGCATTGCTGACATTCAGCATCACGAAGTATCCGGTTTCGCAACACACGCAACCTACGATCACCGATCCGTCGGTCGCCGCGGCACTCACCTGCTTCAAGAAACTCTCCACATGAGACAAGCTCTTAACAGTCAGGGGCTGTCGAGAATGCGACTGTCGTGGCTATTCCACATTTCGCACCTCTCGACGGCTAGCCTGTTCTGGTTCTCACTCAGGTTACCGACCTGTCGGACGGTCAGCGGTCCAGGTCGCCGGTCCGTTGGTGAGGGTATGCGTTCGCCAAAGTGCGTATATCGTCTTGGGCGCAGTTCGATTCGGGGATCACCTTCCACAATCGCTCGATGAACCGGGACGTTGTCATGCCGAAGTGCACAAGTATTTCCTCCTCGGTAGCTCCCCCGTACGGTGCCCACGTCCTGGCGAACTCGATGAGGTGCTCCGCCTCGGTATCAGGATGGCTGCGTGTGCGGTTGGCTTCGATCCAGGCGGCGCGACGCCTTTGGCGCCATTGGCGATACTGACGAGAGTTCATAGGAATTCACAGATCTGATCGGACTACGGAAGAGGCGGGCTGGTGGGTCGTGCCGACAGTGCATTGCGCCCTGATG
>NZ_JAAOQS010000282.1:0-973 GCF_011603105.1 Rhodococcus sp. A14
GCCTGGTCACACGCGGCGTCCTGCACCGCGCCGCCCCCGGCTACTACATCGTGGTACCCCCGGAACAGGCCGGGCGACCGTGGATCCCGAACCTCGAAGCCACCGCCGCCGGAATCGCCGCCGCGATCTACGGACCCGATCACGCGATCGTGATGGGCATCAGCGCCGCCCGCCTCCACCACGCAATCCCCCGGGCGTTGGCCACCGCGGTCGTCGCCGTACCCCGCCGGCACCGAACCATCACCCTCACCGATAGGACCGCGACCATCCGGTTCCTCCGCCGCGACACCCCCGAACTCGACGCCGAACGCCTTAATACCCCCCTCGGGCCGGCGCTGGTGACCACCCCGGAACAGACCGTCCTCGACCTGGCACGCTGGCCGGCCCTCGGCGACGCCAAGAACGAAATCCCCGCCGCCGTCACCTCGCTCTACCGGCGCAGCGACCGCGAACGCCTCACCACCCTCGCCGCCGAGCAGGGACTGACCGCAGCCCTCGCCCGCGCCGAAACCTGGGTGCAGGCAGCCTCGTGAACCTCGACGAACGCGACAGCGTCGCCGACCAGTTCGGCGTCGCCCCCGAACAAGTCGAACGAGACCACCTCATCTCCCTGCTCCTGGGCTACCTCAGCGAACATTTCGCCGACCGGCTCCACTTCATCGGCGGCACCGCCCTCGCCCGAACACACCTCCCCAATGGAAGATTGAGTGAGGACATCGACCTCATCGCCCTCGACCCACGACGCAGTACCCTGGCCGCCGACCTCGACGAGACGCTCCCGAGAGCGCTGCAACGCGCCTATAGTCGCCTCGAATGGGCGCCCCCGCTCAGCGCCGGATCGAGCGTGGATGCTGCCACCCTCCACACCACCAGTGGTCTCGCGGTGAAAATTCAACTCCTCGCCTCCACCGACCGCACCCTCTGGCCCACCGAACCTCGTACCCTCATCCAGCGCTACAGCGACGCCCCACCC
>NZ_JAAOQS010000283.1:0-973 GCF_011603105.1 Rhodococcus sp. A14
CGACCGGATCGACCTCCGGGACCGGATTGGCCAGCGCGAACACGATCGACTCGTCGGCCATCGCCGCGATGTCGTCGCCCGTGACAATGTTCGGCGCCGAGACCCCGATGAACACGTCCGCCCCGACCAACGCGTCCCGCAGTGATCCCGTCCGACCCTCGGGATTGGTGTGTTCGGCGATCCAGGTACGAAACTCGTCGGCGGTGTCGTCGGGTGAAAGAATCCCCTTCCGCCCGCAGCCGATGATGTTCGTCGCACCTTGGGCGACGAGCAACCGGATGACGGCGTGCCCGGCGGCGCCGACGCCGGACACCACGATCCGAGCCCGGCCGAGCGACTTGCCGACCACGCGCAGCGCGTTGGTCAGGGCGGCCAGGACCACGATCGCGGTGCCGTGCTGGTCGTCGTGGAACACCGGAATGTCGAGGATATCGCGCAGCCGGGCCTCGATCTCGAAACACCTTGGGGCGGAGATGTCTTCGAGGTTGATGCCGCCGTACACCGGCGCGAGGGCCCGGACGATCTCGACGATGGCATCCGGGTCCTGGGTGTCCAGGCAGACCGGCCAGGCGTCGACACCGCCGAACCGTTTGAACAGTGCCGCCTTGCCCTCCATCACCGGGATCGACGCCGCGGCACCGATGTTACCCAGACCCAGGACCGCGGAGCCGTCGGTGACCACGGCGACGGTATTGCGTTTGATCGTAAGGCGGCGCACATCCTCGGGGTGTTCAGCGATGGCGGTACACACCCGGGCGACGCCGGGGGTGTAGGCGCGGGAGAGGTCGTCGCGGTGTGTGAGCGGAACCGTGGGGACCACCTCGAGCTTGCCGCCCAAATGCAGAAGGAAGGTGCGGTCGCTGACCTTGCCGACGATCACCCCCGGAACCTCGGCGATCGCGGTAGAGATCTGGTCGGCGTGCGCGACGTCCGAGGCGTCGCAGGTGAGGTCGATGACCATGTGGTCGGGATG
>NZ_JAAOQS010000284.1:0-961 GCF_011603105.1 Rhodococcus sp. A14
CTAGGGCATGTCTCCCAATAACTTGAGCCACTCGACGATGCCGGCGAGCAGGAATCCGGCGCGGTAGGTGAGGGCGAGTTTGTCGTAGCGAGTGGCCACCGCACGCCACTGTTTCGCCTTGTTGAAGGCCCGTTCGACCACGTTGCGCCCCTTGTAGGACTCCGGGTCGAAGTTCGGTGGCCGCCCGCCCGAGCGGCCCTTGTTCACCCGGTTCGCTGCCTGATCGGTCTTCTCGGGGATTACCGCCTTGATGCCTCTGTTGCGCAGCAGTTCCCGGTTGGCCCGTGATGAGTACGCCTTGTCGGCCCGGACCTCGTCGGGGCGCGTGCGGTGCGCTCCGCCGGCGAGCCGCGGCACGCAGATGCCCTCCAGCACGCGGGCGAACATCGGACTGTCACCGGCTTGGCCGGGGCCGACCAGCACCGACAGTGGACGCCCGTGACCGTCGCACGCCAGGTGCGCCTTGCTGGTCAACCCGCCCCTCGACCGGCCGATGCCGTGATCGGCAGGCTCGTCACGCAGGTTCGTGTAATTCGGTAGATCCCCCTGTGTGGCGGGCGGCGTTCGCACCGTGCTGATGAACACGGACCACCGTGGAATCGACCGATACCGCCCAGTCCAGGTTCCCGCCGGCGTCGGCCATCGCGACCAGAGCCGTCAGCACCCGATCCCAGGTTCCGTCTCCGGCGTAGCGGCGATGCCGCTTCCACACCGTCTTCCAGGGCCCGAAATGCGACGGGAGATCTCGCCAGGGCAACCCGGTCCGCAGTCGATACAGCATCCCCTCGACCACCACACGATTGTTCCGGAACTTCCGCCCCCGGAGCCCGTCGGAACTGGGCAAGAGCAGCGCGAGTAACTCCCACTGCTTGTCCGTCAACACCTCAAACCGATCAACAACGTCTGCCACACCGAAGAGTCTGCAGCGCAACACCACAAATCATTGGGAGACACACCCTAG
>NZ_JAAOQS010000285.1:0-958 GCF_011603105.1 Rhodococcus sp. A14
GCCGAGGCCGGCCGCCACCGCACCCGCGATCACCGGTGTGATCGGGGAGCTTCCGACGTTCATGACCTCGCGGTACTTGAACTCCCGACCGTAGGCCCAGTCGCGGAGCGCGTTGCTGCGCCGCACGACCCGGGTGTTGTAGGGACCCATGAAGAAGGGGGCCTTCCACCCCTTCAGGCCGGGTGCGATGTCCTCGCCGTTGACCACGCTCATGTCGGACTGCTTGCCGAGGTCCGGTTCCTTCGAGCGGTCGGGGCTCAGCGAGTACGGCGACGCCGCGAGATGCCGCGACGCCGGATTCTTCTTCGACACGTCCACCTGTGTGCGCAGCGAATCGATCGTGCCGCCGCTGACGCCGCCGCGCACGGACGTGACCACCAGGGTGGTGTCGGTGAGTTCGCCGGCGCCGTCCTCCCGGACCTTCTCGTACAGGACGTGCACCCCGAGGTCGGACGGAATGGAGTCGAACCCGCAGGAGTGGACGATCCGGGCGCCGGTCTCGCGGGCCCGATCGTGGTTGGCGTCGATGCTCTCGCGGGCGAACAGCACCTCTCCGGTGAGGTCGACGTAGTCGGTGCCCGCCTCGGCGCATGCCGCGGCGAGGGCATGTCCGTACTTGGCGTACGGCCCGACCGTCGTCGCGACCACCCGGGTGCGTCCCGCGAGGGCTGCGAGCGACGCGGCGTCGTCGGAGTTCGCGACGATGACGGGCCACTGCGCCGCGCGCGGACCGAGCGCGGACCGCACCGCTTCGAGTTTGGCGGCTGTCCGCCCCGCGAGCGCGATCCGCACGCCGTCCGGAGTGTGCTGTGCGAGATAGTCGGCGAGAAGTTTGCCGACGAAGCCGGTGGCCCCGTAGACGACGAGATCCAATTCACGTGCGTTGTCTGTCATGGCACGACCCTACTCGGCGGTAGGGAAGCGGGAGCTCAGAGTCCGGTACCGGGGTGAGTGGGTG
>NZ_JAAOQS010000286.1:0-941 GCF_011603105.1 Rhodococcus sp. A14
GCGTCCGGTGGCCACGATCGCCGCATGCTTGCGGGCGATGTCCGGGTGGATCTCCGGGTCCGGGTTCGACAACGCGAACACGATCGAATCCTTGGCCATCGTCGCGATCAGCTCCTCCGGCACGGTGCCCGCGGACACCCCGAGGAACACATCCGCCCCGTCGAGGGCTTCGACGATGCCGCCGCGGCGGCCGGCCGGGTTGGTGCGCGCGGCCAGGTCGACCTTGACCGCGTTCAGGTCCTGGCGGTCGGCGGAGACGATGCCCTTCGAATCGAGGACCGTCACGTCGGCGATCCCCGCGGCGAGCAGGATGTTCGCGCAGGCGACACCGGCGGCGCCGGCACCGGAGATGACCACCCGCAGCTGGTGGAGGTCGCGGTCCTGGACCGTGACCGCACCCTCGAGGGCGGCCAGGACGACGATGGCGGTGCCGTGCTGGTCGTCGTGCATGACCGGGCAGTCCAGGGCCTCGATGACGCGCTTTTCGATCTCGAAGCAGCGCGGCGCGGAGATGTCCTCCAAATTGACCGCACCGAAGCTCGGGCGCAGCCGGATCAGGGTCTCGACGATCTCGTCGGGGTCCTTCGTGTCGAGGACCAGCGGGATCGAGTTCAGGCCCGCGAAGTTCTTGAACAGGGCGGACTTGCCCTCCATCACGGGCAGGGAGGCGCGGGGGCCGATGTCGCCGAGGCCGAGCACCGCGGAGCCGTCGGAGACGACGACGACGAGGCGGCTGGTCCAGGTGTACCGGTCGGCGAGGGTTTCGTCGGCGGCGATGGCGCGGGAGACCTGCGCGACACCGGGCGTGTAGGCGATGGACAGGGCGCGCTGCGTATCGAGGGCGGTCGTGGTCTCAACCGAGAGCTTCCCCCCGATGTGGCCGGCGAAGATCTCCTCGTCGGTCAGCTCGACCTTCTGCGGTGTGGTGGGTTCGGACACGA
>NZ_JAAOQS010000287.1:0-936 GCF_011603105.1 Rhodococcus sp. A14
CGAAGATCTTCTACGTCAACTGGTTCCGCCGCGGCGATGACGACGAATTTCTCTGGCCGGGCTTCGGGGAGAATTCCCGGATCCTCGAGTGGGCGCTGCGGCGGATCGAGGGCACCGCCGAAGCCGAGGCGACCCCGATCGGCCACGTGCCCACCCCGGGCGACCTCGACCTGACCGGCCTGAAGTTCGACCACGCCAAGATTGCCGCCGCGCTACGGGTAGACCCCACGGAATGGATCACCGAACTTCGGCTGATCGACGAGTGGTTCGCCACCATCGGCGGCAACAGACTGCCCGACGTCCTGCGCGAGGAACTCGCCGCCCTCCGGCAGCGCCTCGCCGCGGCCGCGTCCGGCTACGCCGTCACCATCGATCCCCGGCGCGACCCCGTGCTCAGGGGCGGGGAATCCCGGTGGGCGCAGCCCCGCTTCTGACGGCCGCCGCAACGGTGGAGCGCGTCACGGTCGTCGGGCGAGCGGGGTCGGCCCGAACGCGGGCCGGGTATGGGCGCAAACCGTTGTCCTGTGCCGGCGACGACCAGGCCGCCGCGCTCACATACCGGGCAGCGCTGATCACGGCACCGCAGGGCAATGATCGAGGTTACCCGCCTCACTCAACTTTCCATGATGGTTACTTGCTAACATTAGCAATTATAGAATAGATGGCCCGCTGGCCGTCACTACCGAGGAACGTCGATGACCGAACCAACCCCCACCGGCCCGGCCGACGCGGCCGAGAGCGCCCTCGTGCGGGCGGCGCGGTCGGTGGCCGCGCTGCTGCCGCGCTGGGGTGAGTGGACACCCGCGTCCGGTGCCCCGGGCGCGGACCTGCTCGCCGGGCTGATCGTCGCGCTGGTGGCGCTGCCGCTGGCGTTGGGGTTCGGGATCAGTTCGGGTCTCGGCGCCGCCGCCGGCCTGACGACGGCGGTCATTGCCG
>NZ_JAAOQS010000288.1:0-909 GCF_011603105.1 Rhodococcus sp. A14
CCTTCTCGAGGACGGCGCGCCAGGCGTGGGCGGTCTCGTTGGCGTCGCCGGGTCGCACGACGTACAGGCCGGGGATCGCGCGCAGCGCGGCGAGGTGCTCGATCGGCTGGTGGGTGGGCCCGTCCTCACCGAGTCCGATGGAGTCGTGCGTCCACACGTAGGTGACCGGGGTCTTCATGATCGCGGCGAGCCGCACGGCGGGACGCATGTAGTCGCTGAAGACGAGGAAGGTGCCGCCGTACGGGCGGGTCGGTCCGTGCAGCGCGATGCCGTTGAGGATCGAGCCCATGGCGTGTTCGCGGACCCCGAAGTGCAGGGTGCGGCCGTAGGGCTGGGCCGTCCACATGCGGGTGGAGATGGCTTCGGGACCGAAGGAGTCGGCGCCCTTGATGGTGGTGTTGTTGCTCTCGGCGAGGTCGGCGGAGCCGCCCCACAGTTCGGGGAGCACCGGTCCGACGGCGTTCAGTACGGCGGCGGACGCCTTGCGGGTCGCGATGCCCTTGGGATCGGGCTCCCAGGTGGGGAGCACGTCGGCCCAGCCGGCGGGAAGGTCGCGGCCGATCAGGCGGTCGAGGAGCTTCTTGCCCTCGGGGGCGCGCTGCGTCCACTCGTCGTACTGGGCCTGCCAGTGCTTGTGTGCCTGGGCGCCGCGCTCGACGACCTTGCGGGTGTGGGCGATGACCTCGTCGGCGACCTCGAACGTCTTGTCCGGATCGAAGCCGAGCGCCTTCTTCACGGCCGCGACCTCGTCGGCACCGAGGGCGGCGCCGTGCGCCGCGCCCGTGTTCATCTTGGTCGGTGCGGGGTAGCCGATGATGGTGCGGAGCAGGATCAGCGACGGCTTGTCGGTGACCTCGCGGGCCTTGTTCAGGGCCTCTTCGATGGCGACGACGTTCTCGCCGCCCTCGA
>NZ_JAAOQS010000289.1:0-900 GCF_011603105.1 Rhodococcus sp. A14
ACCCCACCCTCACCGACGTCTGGCCCCTCACCCCCTTGCAGGCCGGTCTGCTGTTCCACGCCGAACTCGGCGGGCCCGCCGCCGACGCCTACGTCGTCCAACTCGTCCTCGACATCGACGGACCCCTCGACCACGACCGCCTGCGCGACGCCGTGGCAGCCCTGCTCGGTCGTCACCCGAACCTGGGCGCGGCCTTCACCCACACGGCGGACGGCACACCGGTACAGGTCGTGACAACCACTGCTCTCGCCTGGGCGCACCACGACGTCACCACCGCACACCGTCCCGCCGCAGAGCTCGACGACATCCTCACCGCGGACCGCGCCGCGCCGTTCGACCCGGCCGAGCCCCCTCTCCTGCGATTCACCCTTGTCACGACCGGTCCCGACGACCACCACCTGGTGCTCACCAACCACCATCTGGTACTCGACGGCTGGTCCACCCCGCTACTGCTGCACGAACTCCTCCAGCTCTACGAGCACCACGCCGATCCCGATGCGCTTGCGCCGGTGCGGCCGTACCGTGATTTCCTCGAATGGCTGGGCACGCGCGATGTCTCGGCGTCCGTCGCCGCGTGGGGTCGTGCGCTCGAGGGTGTCGAGGACGCGACGCGGCTCGCACCGGGTCTCGATCCTCACCGGGACGCGGGTCCCTGCGCGGAGCGCGTGGTGACACTGACGACCGCCCAGACGGATGCGTTGCGGACCGTGGCCCGCACCCACGACCTCACCCTCCACACCATCGTCGACACCGCCTGGGCCCTCGTCCTCGCCACCCACACCGGCACCACCGACATCACCTTCGGCACCACCGTCTCCGGACGCCCACCCCACATCCCCGGCATCGAAACCATGATCGGACTCTTCATCAACACCATCCCCGTCCGCATCACCCTCCACC
>NZ_JAAOQS010000028.1:0-86095 GCF_011603105.1 Rhodococcus sp. A14
GCCCCGACCCGGGCACCCCCGCCCCCGTCCGCATCCTCGCGCCGTTCGACAACGTGCTGCTCTCGCACGCGGACCGCGGGCGCCTCCTCGACGACGACGTGCGGAAGAAGGTCTTCACCCAGAACGGCATCATCAAACCTGCCGTCCTGGTGAACGGCAGGGTCGCGGCGTTCACCACGACGGTGGTCGAGAAGTCCCGTGCGGTACTCGACGTGGAGCCGTTGGCGAAGATCGCGAAGACGCACCGCACCGCGATCGAGGCGGAGGGGCAGGCGACTGTTGAAGTTCGCGCACCCCGACGCGCCCGAGCGCGTCGTGCGGTTCACGGACTAGCCGGTTTGTGCCTGCGCGGTGCGAGATGACTGAGCTCGGCGATGATCTCGTCGTTCCAGACATGCTGGCGCACAAGGCGGTACCGCTCGCGCGCCACCCACAGGTAGGCCTCGGCGTCGGTGTGGTCGGGCAGCATCTCCGCGGCCCGCAGCATCCGGACCACCGGCAGGAACTCCTCACCGAACCAGCGCCGGGCCACGGTCTCACGGCTGAGGAATTCGCCCACCTCCTGCATGAGCCGGAAGCCCCACGCCTCGACGCTCTGGCTGATCTCGGCGTACTCCCAGGGATCGGTGACGACCACGGCCGCCCGCTGCGGCCCGCTCAACGGCACCCGCGTGAGGAACAGGCGGCGGTGATCCTTGATGACCAGGTCGCCTCGCTGCGCGATCCCGTCGGGGGAGATCTTGGTCTGGATCTCGGTGACGTAGGCGTCGATCGTGCTCCAGTGCATCGCGTACGCGATGGAGACGCGGTGGTGGCCGTCGCTGACGAAGTGCATGGACCCGATCCGATACACCTGGATCGGCGGCACCGACTCGCCCCGGCGCTGCGCGGCCGCCAGCCGTTGCCAGCGCTCGCGCACGCGGGTGGACGTGGGCCGGAAGAACCGGTCGAAGTCGCGGGTCCGGTCGACGCTCCCGACGATGGAGTTGACCGGGATCACCTGCAGTCCGAGCGATCGTTCCCCGACCCGTCCGACTGCCGCGACCACCTCGTCGAACGGCAGGATCTCGTTGACGTCGTCCGGTTCGCGGCGAAGCCAGCTGACCAGCCGCGACAACTCGGCGCGACGACGCTGGCGGGTGAAATCGTTCTCCGCGTCGGCGGCGGGGAACCCGGTGTCACGTGCCATGCCTGCGCCTGACGATGGTGGGGTCGGCACCCGGGGCCAACTCCATCAGGGTGAATCCCACGGTGTTGATCACCGTCGTCGCGCCGAGCGTGCGGTCCTCGGCCGCCCGGCCGTACGGGTGGACGTGCCCGTGAATCATGACGCGGGCCTGCAACCTGCCCGCCAGGGTCTCGAAGCATTCGAAACCCCGGTGCGGTGGATCCTCCTGGTCGCCCACTCCGCGGGGTGGGCTGTGCGTGAGCAGCACGTCGACGCCGGACACACCCGAGCGGCGTGCGTGCCACGCACTCGTCAGCGCCAGGTTGCGCGCCCGCCGCCGCTGCTGCCGCTCGGTCCACTGATTGGGGCCGTCGTTGTAGCGGATCGACCCACCCAGGCCCGCGATGCGCAGGCCAGCGATCCGCACGATCCGGCCGTCCGCGTTGACCGCGCCGCAGGGCCCCGGCCACGCCGAGGGCAGACCCGCCCGCATCCATCCGACACGTCCCGCGGAGTAGCCGGACAGATCGGCGTCGTGGTTGCCCGGCACGAAGACGCACGGCGCGTCGAGCGCGTCGGTCAGGTACTCCAGGTAGTCGAACGGGAGATCGCCCGCACCGAGGATCAAGTCGACGTCCATGGCACGCACCTGCGAACTCCACAGCGACTCGATCGTCTCGTCGGACACTGCGAGTACCGAGACCATGCTCCGACGCTACCGGCTCGCGAGGCCGGAGGACGGGTGAGCGGCTTCGGTGGTTTGATTGCGGGGTGACTGACAGCGTTGTGGCCTCTGTTCGCGCGCACCTGCTGAGGCAGATCGGGGGACCGGAGCCGACTGCGGCATCGGTGACGTTCCTGGGCGTCGAGCCGCTGGACGTGCTGCGGTTCGCACCCGACGACGAGGATCTGGTTCGCTACGTGACCCTGGGGTGCTCCCGGCACCCGATGGGCGACCCCGGCGAGCTGGTGGCCGACCCTCTCCGGGGCCCCCGCGCCGAACTGATCCTCACCCTGCGCGGCGGGGCCGGGGTGGCGTCGGGAGTGGCGCGCACACTCGCGGTCCTGGCGGCGGCGCCGTCGGTGGAAGGCGTGGTTCTCGTCGAGGACGCGTTGCTCGACCTGGGGGAGCCGCTGTGGAAGGACACACCGTTCGCAGCCGTGCTGCTCGGTGAGTCGTCCGTTCCCGACCTCCCGCTGCCCGAACCCGCGGAGGCCGTGCGGTTCCTCGCGGTCGTGCCGATCACCGGCACCGAGGCGGCGTGGGTCCGACTGCGCGGCGCCGGCGCACTGCGCGACGCCTGGGCGGAGGCGGGCATCGACGTCCGCGATCCGCACCGCGGTGCCGCGTCCCTCTAGAGCCAGTGGTTCCGGCGGAACGTGACGAACAGGCCCACCGTCACCGACGCGATCACGAACACCACGCCGTGATAGCCGTACTGCCAATGTAGTTCGGGCATGTTGTCGAAGTTCATGCCGTAGATGCCCGCGATCATCGTCGGCACTGCCGCGATGGCCACCCACGCCGATATCTTGCGCATGTCGGTGTTCTGCTGCACGGCGATCTTGGCGAGGGCGGCATCGACGAGTGAGCTGAGAACCTCGTCGTATTCGGCGATCCGCTCGGCGACGGTGGTGTGGTGGTCGAGGACGTCACGGAAGTAGCGGCGGATCTCCTTCGGCACCGGATTGCCCGGGGATCGCGTCAGCCGGAGCAGCGGATTGGACAGCGGGTTCACCGACTTGCGGAGTTCGACGATCTCGCGCTTGAGAAGGTAGATGTGTTCGACCGCGACGCTGCTGCGCGGACTGAACACTGCCTCCTCCATGCCGTCGACGTCCTCCTCGATGGCCTGGGTGACCTCGAGGTACGTGTCCACCACGTGGTCCGCCACGGCGTGCAGCACCGCGTACGGGCCCAGTGCGAGCCGCTCCTGGTTCGCCTCCAGCGCGTGGCGGACGTTCGCGAGCGGGGAGTGGTCACCGTGCCGCACGGTGATGACGAAGTCGGCGCCCACGAACACCATGATCTCGCCGGTCTCGACGATCTCGCTGGCGGTGGCCACCGACTCGTGCGGCACGTAGTTGACGGTCCGCAGCACCAGGAACAGCACGTCGTCGTAGCGTTCCAGCTTCGGCCGCTGGTGGGCGTGGACGGCGTCCTCGACCATCAATTCGTGCAGCCCGAACGTCTCAGCCACGCTCTCCATCTGCCCCTCGTCGGGGGCGAGCAGCCCGACCCACACGAATCCTTCACCCCGTGTGCGGACCTCGGCCATCGCGGCCTGGTGCGTGTACTTGCCGGGAAGCCTCGTGCCGTCGACATACACACCACAGTCGACGATGGCGCGCGCGGTCGGGATGCGGATCCTGGGGCCCGGGTCCTTGTCACCTCTGCGCTGATCCTTGTCGCTGCCGCGCTTGGGGAGCGAGGGCACAGGCGGCACGGGCCCCTCCCTTCACCGTCGAGTCGGAAACGCTGCTGGTGAATCGTACGTCAGCACCCGCTCCGGGCCGGCGGCGTCGCACGACACGCCAGGCCTCCGGGCCGCACGCTCGGACCCCGCGCCGCGACACCTGACAGACTGGTCTGGTGCTCATCGATCTCCACACTCATTCGACGGCCTCCGACGGAACCGACAGCCCGGCGGACCTGGTGCGCGCCGCGGGGGCGGCGGGACTCGACATCGTGGCGATCACCGATCACGACACGACCGCGGGGTGGGCCGAAGCGGCCGCGGCGTTGCCTGCGGGGCTCGCGCTGGTGCGCGGCATGGAGATGTCCTGCGAGGGGCGCGGTGAGGACGGACGCCCGGTCGCGGTGCATCTCCTCGCCTACCTGTTCGATCCCGCGCACGCGGCGTTCGCACGCGAGCGGGAACGGTTGCGGAACGAGCGGATCGTGCGAATCCGCGCGATGGCCGAGTTGATGATGGAGGACGGTCTGCCCATCGACGCCGACGAGGTGCTCGCGGAGGCGGGACCCGCGGCGGGGCGCCCGCACCTGGCCAGGGCTCTGATGCGCGCCGGTGTGGTTTGCAGCGTCGGTGAGGCGTTCGTGGATCTGCTGGCCCCACGCGGCAGGTACTTCGTCGACAAGTCGGACACCCCCCTCGACGACGCCGTGCAACTGGTGGCGGAGGCCGGGGGCGTGAGCGTCCTCGCCCACGGACGGGCCCGCACGAGGGGACGACTACTGTCACTCGATCACGTCCGTGACCTGGCGGGAGCCGGTCTCCACGGGCTAGAGGCACATCACCCCGACCACTCGTCGGACGACGCGCGGGTACTGCAGGAACTGGCCGACGAGTGCGGTCTGGTCGTCACCGGCTCCTCCGACTACCACGGCACGAACAAGGCCATCCGGCTCGGCGAGTTCTCGACGGACACCGACGAATTCGACACCCTCGTATCGAAAGCATCCGGGGTGCAGGTGGTCTCGGCATGAACACGCACGAGTCCGAGCGGTACGAACCTTATGCTCCCATCCTCCCGCGGACGGTGACGGCCACCGGACCGCGACGCAGCCCTCTCGTGGTCCGCGCACTGCGCGCCCTCAGCGGGGCCGTCGCCGCCGGCGTGGTGATCCTCTGCCTCGTCGTGATCGGCTCCGCCTACGTGGGCGGCGGCCGGGGCTTTCCCGGCCCGGGGACGATCTCCATCACCGCACACCTGGTCGCGTCCGTGTTCGTGATCGTGGCGCAAAGGTGTGCGGACCGCCGCGACGGTCTCGTCGCCGTGGTCGCATCCGTCGCCGTCCTCGCGGCGGCGGCGCTTCTGCTGGCTACCCAGTGGTGGGGTTGACGGACGCCCGGCGCGTTATGTGAAACCGGCTCTCACAGTGACCCGCGGGTAACTTGTTCTCACAGGTAGAGGCCAGAAAAGGTGAGACATCTGACTCTCGTGGCAATTTGATTGTGCATCGATATTCGTGCCAGACTTAGCACCACTCCGACGTCGGCGCCACCGCCCTTCGGCGGGGGTTTATGGCAGTGTTGCCAGGGCTCACCCGCCCGTGCCATGACGCTTCGGAAGTTCTGCGGCCATCGTGATCGCGCACCCCGGAAGCTTCACCCTCAGTTGTCGTTCGTGGAGTAACTGTGAAGATCAGCGCCGATCCTCACGGTTACTTCTCAGTAACCCGGCCCCGAGTGAGCCTGGACTTAGCAGGAGTGTCATCGTGTCCATCGTGTCCGAACCCACCACACCGCAGAAGGTCGAGCTGACCGACGAGGAGATCTTCGCCGGCCACATCGGGGGGAAGCTCTCGGTTGAGACCACGACCGCCCTCGATACGCAGCGCGCCCTGTCCATCGCCTACACGCCCGGCGTCGCGCAGGTCTCCCGCGCCATCGCCGCCGACGAAACCCTCGCCGACCGGTACACCTGGACCAGCCGCCTGGTGGTCGTCGTCTCCGACGGCTCCGCGGTACTCGGTCTCGGGGACATCGGCCCCCGGGCCTCCCTGCCCGTGATGGAGGGCAAGTCCGCCCTGTTCAAGAACTTCGCGGGCCTGAACTCGATCCCGCTGGTCCTCGACACCAAGGACCCCGACGAGATCGTCGAAACCCTGATCCGGCTGCGCCCGAGCTTCGGGGCGGTCAACTTGGAGGACATCTCCGCGCCGCGCTGCTTCGAGATCGAAAAGCGCGTCATCGAGGCCCTGGACTGCCCGGTCATGCACGACGACCAGCACGGCACCGCCATCGTCGTCCTGGCCGCCCTCAAGGGTGCGGTCAAGGTCCAGGACCGCGACCTCCACCAGCTGCGGGTCGTCATCTCCGGTGCCGGCGCCGCCGGTGTCGCCTGCGCGAACATCCTGCTCGCCGCCGGGATCGCCGATGTCACGGTCCTCGATTCGAAGGGCATCGTCTCCGCCGACCGCAAGGACCTGAACGAGATCAAGGTCGATCTGGCCGCACGCACCAACCCGGCCGGCCGCCGCGGCGGCACCGCCGAAGCCCTCGACGGGGCGGATGTGTTCCTCGGGGTGTCCGCGGGCACCGTGCCGGAGGAGCTGATCGCGACGATGGCGCAGGATTCGATCGTGTTCGCGTTGTCGAACCCGGACCCGGAGATCCACCCGGACATCGCCCGTAAGCATGCGGCGATCGTGGCCACCGGGCGCAGTGACTTCCCGAACCAGATCAACAATGTGCTGGCCTTCCCCGGTGTGTTCCGGGGCGCGCTCGATGCCGGTGCCCGCCGGATCACCGAAGGTATGAAGCTCGCCGCCGCCGAGGCAATCCTCTCGGTCGTCGGTGACGAGCTGGCTGTAGACAAGATCGTTCCCAGCCCGCTCGATCCTCGCGTCGCCCCCGCTGTCGCGGAGGCAGTCGCCGCCGCTGCTCGCGCAGAAGGCGTCACCGACTAGCGAGAATCCGTCGAGCACCCCGATCCGGAACCCGCACCCACGGTTCCGGTGTCGGGGTGTTTGCCGTTGGGTGACGTGTTCGCTACGACGCGCGGTCGGCGATCTGTTCGGCGCTCGGATTGCGGCGCAGACGGCCGGTCCCGGGAACGGACGCCCACACCGCCAGCGCGAGCAGGCCGTCCAAGACCAGAGCGAGGATCGTCACGAGCAGCGCACCGACGAGCACCCGGTCGTACTGGCGCAGCGCCAGTCCGTCGAAGATGTAGCGGCCCAGGCCGCCGAGATTGACATACGCAGCAACCGTTGCAGTCGCGATGATCTGCAGGGTGGCGTTGCGCAGCCCGCCGAGCATGAGCGGCAGCGCATTCGGGGCCTCGACACGCGTGAGGACCTGCCACTCGGTCATCCCCATCGCGCGGGCGGCGTCCACGACCGTCCGGTCGACGTTCGCAACACCCGCGTACGTGCCCGCGAGCACCGGCGGGATTCCGAGGATCACCAGGGCCAGGATCGGCGGGATCAGACCCAGTCCGAGCAGCAGCACCAGGAACGTCAGCAGACCCAGTGTCGGCAACGACCGGAGCGCGTTGACGAGACCGACCACGACCACGTCACCCTTGCGCAGATGCCCGATGATCAGACCGATCGGCACCGCGACCACCGCGGACAGGGCGACCGCCAGGAAGCTGTACCAGAGGTGCTCGAGGATGCGGGCGCCGATTCCGGTGCTGCCCGACCAGTTTCCCGGATCGACGATGTACTCCCATGCGCCGCCGAAGATGTTCACGAAGCCTCCCCTGCGGCCGGGGCCGCCGACTGTCCCGCGACCAGCGGCGTGCGCCGGACCCTCTGTTGCCGGGTCCACGGTGTCAGTGCCCGCCCGACCAGGAACAGCAGCAGGTCGAACGCGAGGGCCAGAACGACGATCGCGATGATCCCGGCGAGGATCTGGTCCGGGTAGTCTCGCTGGTAGCCCTGGGTGAACAGGGTGCCGAGACCGCCGATCCCGATCAGCGAACCCACCGACACCAGCGAGATGTTGGTCACCGCCACCACTCGCACGTTCGCGACGAGAACGGGTAGCGCGAGGGGCAATTCGACGGTCAGGGCCCGGCGGAGCCGGGTGAAACCCATCGCGGTGGCCGAGTCGACGACGTCGGCGGGAACGGAGTCGAGGGCCTCGGGCACGGCGCGGATGAGCAGGGCGGTGGAGTAGATCGTCAGCGCGATCACCACATTGAGCGGATCCAGGATCTGCAGTCCGACGACGGAGGGGATTGTCACGAACAATGCCAGCGACGGAATCGTGAACGCGATGCCCGCGACGATCAGCGTGATCTTCCGCAGCCAGGACGCACCCCGGATCGCGGTCCCGACCGGGACCGCGATGAGCAACCCGATCAGGAGCGGAACCAGCGCGAGGTAGAGATGGGTCTTCGTCAGGTCGACGACGACCGAGAAGTTGTCGATGAGCCACCGCATGAGATCACGGCCCGTCCGGGGTTGCCGGTTGGGCAGTGAAGAAGTGCTCACCCCTCGCGCGATCCTCGGCCGCCCGCTGCTCGGCCAGCTTCGCGATCACCTCGGAGCCGAGGATGCCGCCGGTGACCGCGCCGTCCGGGTCGACGGCCACTCCGATGCCCGACGGAGACGAGATGGCCGCGTCCAGGGCCTGCCGCAGGTCGGAGCCGGGGGAGAAGAGGGATCCGCCCGCCGCAGTGCATTCGGAGACGGGCCGTCCGGCCCGCGCCCCCTCGACGCCGGTGACGTCGATCCACCCCCGCGGTACGCCCGCGTCCGTGACGACCAGGACCCATTCACCCCGCTCGAGCCGGAGCGCCGGCAACTCCTTCTCGGTCGCCGTCCGGATGGTGTGCAGCGGAACCTGATCTGCCGTCCGGAACGACAGTCCGCGGTACCCGCGGTCGCGTCCCACGAACGAGGCGACGAAATCGGTGGCCGGCGCGGACAGCACCGTGTCGGGCGCGTCGTACTGCTGCAACCGGCCACCCGGCCCGAAGACCGCCACCCGGTCGCCGAGTTTGACGGCCTCGTCGATGTCGTGGGTGACGAACACGATCGTCTTGCGCATCTCGGCCTGCAGGCGCTGCATCTCGGCCTGCAGATCTTCGCGGACAACGGGATCGACGGCGCTGAACGGCTCGTCCATCAGCAGGATCGGCGGGTCGGCGGCCAGCGCCCGCGCGACCCCGACACGTTGTTGCTGCCCGCCGGACAGCTGCCCGGGATAGCGGGACGCCAGCGCCGGGTCGAGTCCGACCCGTTCGAGCACCGCCAACGCGGCCTTGCGGGCGTTGCGTCGTGAGTCGCCGCGCAGCACAGGCACGGTCGCGACGTTGTCGACCACCGTGCGGTGCGGCAGCAGTCCTGCGCTCTGGATGACGTAGCCGATGCCGAGCCGAAGCTTCACCGCGTCGGTCTGGGCGATGTCCCGGCCGTCGACCGTGATCGTTCCCGCGGTCGGGGTGATCATCCGGTTGATCATCCGCATCGACGTGGTCTTGCCGCACCCGGACGGCCCGACGAAGACCGTGAACGATTCGGCGTCGATCTCCAGGTCGAGGCTGTCGACCGCCGTCGTGCCGTCCGGGTACCGCTTGGTGAGTCCCGAGAATGTGATCACGGCAGGCTCCTCTACGAGACCGGCTTGTCGAGCCCCTGGTCCGTCACCCACTGCTTCGCGGCCGCCGTCGGCTCGGTTTTCGCGTAACCCGACACGGAATCGTTGAGCGCGACAAGCTCTTCGGTGGTCAGCTTCGCCGACAGTGCGTCGAGCGCCCGGGTCAGCTTGTCGGAGGACTTGGTGGCGCGCACCACCGGCACGACGTTCTGCGCCGCGAAGTTGTTCTGCGGATCCGCGAGCACGACGAAACCGTTCTGCGCGATGGCCGGGGACGTCGTGAAGATGTCGGCGGCCGTGATCTGTTCCGACGCGAGGGCGTCCACCGTGGCCGGACCGCCGCCGTCGGCGATCGGGACGAAGTTGTCGGCCGTGATGTCCAGGCCGTACTTGGCCTTCAGGCCGGGCAGGCCACCGGGGCGTTCCTGGAATTCGGCGGGTGCACCGAACTTGACCTCGTTCGAGTGCGCCGCGAGATCCGCAATGGAGGTGAGGTTCCAGCGCTGCGCCGTCTCCTTCGTGACGACGACGGCGTCCTTGTCCTCGGCCGGGGCCGGCGTGGTGATCGTCAGTTCCGAACCCAGCGCGGCCGGCAGCGCGGCGTCCACGTCGGCGGCGCTCGTGGCCGTCGAATCCGGGTCGAGATACTGCAGCAGGTTGCCCGTGTAGTCGGGGATGACGTCGATCGACCCGTCCTTGAGCGCAGGAATGTAGGCCTCACGGCTGCCGATGTTGAACTTCGTCGTCACGTCGAACCCGTTGGCGCGGAGGACCTCGGTGTAGATGTTCGCGACCGTCTCCGATTCGGGGAAGTTCGCGGATCCCACGATGATCGTGTTCGGGTCGTCACCCGATCTCTCGCCGCCGGCGGACAGGGGGTCGGATCCGCCACCGCACGCCGCGAGCGACACGACGGCCACCGTCGCGAGAGCGATAGTGCCAACGGAGCGGCGGGTGAAGCCCGACAGAATTCGTGAGGTGCGCATGAGCGTCCTTCCCGTTGTCACCGGCGCCGGACCTGCCGACGGAAACCGGCGGACGCGTGTCCGCGCCATCGGTTGGCCAGTGTAACGATAGGGGCGGACAGAGCACGGTTTTCGACCAGCTCGAGGTAAACGAAAGGCGCGACGTGGCACACACACGGACAGACGGATCGGCCGAGCGCCCGGCGGCATGGTCCCGGGCCCTGATCGCCGGGTCCGCGCTGCTACTGGTCGCGGGGGTGGCGTCGGGATGCGCAGGTGGTGACACGACCCTCGACGGTTCCGCGGGGCAGGGGCAGAGCGAGATCGTGGTGGGTGCGGGTGACGGCGCGGAGAGCCGGATCCTGGCCGAAATCTATGCGGGTGCCCTGCGTTCGACCGGGGCGCCGGTCGTCACCGACGGGGGACTCGGCGACCGGACCGCGTACCTCGGGCAGCTCGATGCCGGAAACGTCACGCTGGTGCCGGAGTTCACGGGCCGGTTGCTGCGCTACTACGCCCCCGAATCGGCGGAGACGGAACAGGACGATGTGTTCGAGGCGTTGAGCAAGGCTCTGCCGCAGGGGCTTTCGATCTCCGACTTCGCGGCTGCCGAGGACAGGTCGGCGCTGGCCGTGACCTCGCAGACGTCGGGGCAGCTGGATCTCACCACCCTGGACGAACTCGTTCCCTCGTGCAGCAGGAGCACTGCCGTGCTCGCCCCGGCGTTCGAGGCCGACGCGCTTCCCGACCTCACCGGCTGCACGTTCGCGCAGACCCGGACAGTGGCCGACGACGCCGCGGCCGTCGGCGAACTCGCCGCCCCGGTATCGGCGGACGGAGCCGTGCGGGTGGCCGGGGTGACCACCGCGTCACCGGACGTCTCGGACGCCGATCTGGTGCTGCTGGCGGACGACGATCACGTGTTCACCGCACAGAACGTGGTGCCGCTGTTCCGGATCGGAACTCTCACCGAAGCCCAGCTGAAGGCGTTGAACGTCGTGGCGGGTGAGCTGACGACCGCGGACCTGGCCGACATGATCGGCCAGGTCCGCGGTGGTGCAGATTCAGCCGACGTGGCGCGGGTGTGGCTCGACGCTCATCTGTGAACCCAGGAACGCCCCGAGTTCCGCGACCGCATCCGCGGCCTCGCGGACCAGGGACGCCTGCAGGTGGGCGACGTGCCACAGCCGGGCGTACTCGGTGAGCGTGACGTCCACGTCCGACTCGTTCAGCTTGTCGACGAATTCCATGATCTGCGGGTAGAGCACCTCGTCGACCCCGACGTGGATCAGCGTCGGCGGTAGTCCCGCCAGATTTCCGTGCAGCGGTGCGTAACCCGGATCGTGTGCGTCCCCGTTGCCCAGGTACTTTTCGGAGGCGTCGAACGACCACGCTGTGTTGACCACGAGATCCCGGTCCCGGGACGTGTCACGCCTGCCGGGATCGACCCACGGGGCGATCAGCGCCAACGCGGCCGGAGTGACACCGTGCCGGTCGATCAGGCGGCGCGCGGTGGCAACCGTCAGGCCACCGCCCGCCGAATCGCCCGCGATCGCGAGTTGCTCTGTCTCGTAACCGTGCTCGGTGTTCAGTTCCAGGTACGCCGCGACCGCGTCCTCGAGCCCCGCCGGGAACGGATGCTCCGGGGCCAGCCGGTAGTCGAGGGTGTAGACGACACTGCCGGATTCCCTGGCGATGTGAGCGGCCAGCGAACGGTGCGTGGCGAGCGAACCGATGGTGTACGCCCCACCGTGCAGGTAGAGCACGGCGGTCCGGCGTTCGGTGGCTCCCACCGTGATTCGCTCCGCCGGCCGCCCGGCCAGCGAGGTCGGGCGGACGACGGCACCTGCAGGGACCTGCTGCAGCGGAGCGCCGAGGTCGAGGACCGCCCTCTGGACGGTGTGCGGAAGCCGGGCGTTGAGGCTGAGGCGGTAGAACGGCCGGAGTGCCGTCGCGACGACCGGCAGCGGCAGGTGGAAGCTCATCGGTACCTCAGTTCGACTTGGGGAGGACTCGTCCGGCGACGAGGGCAACCACACGCTGGTAGCTCGGTCCGACGAGCCGCACCCAGGCGTCGAGGAACTTGGCGTCGGCGCCGATCAGGACGCGCGGCTTGCCCTTGCGGACACCGTTCACGATGGTCGCCGCCGCCGCTTCCGGAGTGGTGCGTGCGAGTTTCTGGTCGAAGAACTTCGCGAACGTGTCGAGGTCCTCGCCCGGTCCCGCGGTGGCGTTGCGGGCGATGGCCGTCTTGATGCCACCGGGGTGCACACACGTCACCTTGACGGGGTGTTTGGCGATCAGCATCTCCTGGCGCAGCGACTCGGTGAAACCGCGCACCGCGAACTTCGCCGAGTTGTACGCGCTCTGACCCGGCATGGACAGCAGCCCGAAGAGGCTCGAGACGTTCACGACGTGGCCGTCGCCCGACGCGATGAGATGCGGCAGGAAAGCCTTGGTGCCGTTGACGACTCCCCAGAAATCCACGTCCATGATCTTCTCGATGTCCTTGAACTCGGCCTTCTCGAACTCGCCGTGGTAGGCGATGCCGGCGTTGTTGTACACCTGGTTGATCTTGCCGAAGTGCGCCCGCACCTCGTCGGCGTACGCGAGCACGGCCTCGCGCTGGGTGACGTCCAGGTGATCGGCCTTGACCTCGGCGCCCAACGCCTCGGCCTGGCGTGCCGTCTCGGCGAGCCCGACCGTGTCCATGTCCGAGATCGCCAACCTGGCACCCCGGCCCGCTAGGTTGAGGGCGAGCGCCCTGCCGATACCGGAACCGGCTCCGGTGATCACGACTACCTTGCCTGCGAACTCGCTCACTGTGCTGTCACCTTGTCGTCGTCGAGGTCGATCTGTGCCGGGATGGCGGCGGGGCCGGGGGTCTTGCCGTTCACGTGCACGGGTGCAGGCAGATCGGCGGTGGCCACGCTGTCGTATGCGGTGAGGTCGAAGCGCTTCGTCTCGTTCCGGAACTGGAACGTGAAGCCCGGCCACAGCGTGGTGTTGTTGCCGTGCTTGTCGAGGTACCAGCTGGCGCACCCACCGTTGTTCCAGACGCTGTGCGACAGCTTCTCCTGGAGTTCGGCGTTGTACCGGTCCTGGGCGTCCTGACGGACCTCGATCTTGCCGATGCCGTACTTGTCGAGCGTCCGAAGGGCGTCGACGAGGTAATTGAGCTGCGACTCGATCATGTAGACCATCGAGGTGTGGCCCAGGCCCGTGTTCGGGCCCACCAGGAAGAACATGTTGGGGAAGTTCGCGATCGCCGCGCCCTTGTAGCCCTGCTGGCCGCCCTCGTCGAAGACGTCGGCGAGCGAGCGCCCGTCCTTGCCGAAGATGCCCTCGAACGTGGGGGAGTCGGTGACGTGGAAGCCGGTGGCGACGACGATGGCATCGACTTCGCGGACGGTGCCGTCCTTCGAGATCACCGAGTTGGCCGTGACCTCGGCGATGCCGTCGGTCACCAGGTCGACGTTGTCCTGCGCGAGGGTGGGGTAGTAGTTGTTCGAGATCAGCATGCGCTTGCAGCCGATCTGGAAGTTCGGCGTGACCTTCTTGCGCAGATCCTTGTCCTTGATCTGGCGGCGCAGGTGGCGCTCGGCCGCGAGCTGCAGCGGCTTCATGAAGACCGGGGCCTTCGCGAGTCCGACGACCTGGCTCTCGCGCATCCAGTAGATGCCGGTGCGGCACAGCTTCTGGAAGCCGGGGAGGTATTTGAACGCGGCGTGCTCGAGCTTCGTGTACTCGCGGTCCGCGCGGGGCAGGATCCACGGCGCCGTGCGCTGGTACACGTCGAGGTGCGACACCTTCTTGCCGATGGCGGGCACGATCTGGATGGCCGAGGCGCCGGTGCCGATGACGGCGACGCGCTTCCCCGTCAGGTCGGCGTCGTGGTTCCAGCGGGCGGAGTGGAAGATCTCGCCCTGGAAGCCTTCGATGCCTTTGATGTCAGGGAGGGACGGCTCGCACAGCGCGCCGACCGCGGAGACGAGGACCTTCGCGACGAAGTTCCCCTTCGTGGTAGTGACCTCCCAGCGGGTGGTCGACTCGTTCCAGTGGGCGGACTGCACGTCACAGCCGAACAGGTGCTTGTCGCGCACCTTGTATTTGTCGGCCACCGACTGGATGTACTTCTGGATCTCCGGCTGCGTCGAGAACGACCGGGTCCACTCCGGGTTCAGTGCGAACGAGTAGGAGTACAGATGTGAGGGAACATCGCACGCCGCGCCCGGGTACGTGTTGTCTCGCCAGGTACCACCGACGTCGGTGCCGCGTTCGAGCACGAGGAAGTCGGTCTTGCCTGCCTGGGTCAGCTTGATCGCCGCGCCGAGGCCGGCGAACCCGCTGCCGATGATCAGCGTGTCGATGTGCCGGACACCTGCGGTGGTGGCGGAAGTATCTGTGACGGGGAGACTCATGTAAGAAACAATAGGGCGCTATTGAGGGGCAGTCAATAGCCTATTGACCTTCATTCAGTAGTCTTGTCTCATGGACGTCGTGAAGCGGACCCGTCTCAGCCCCGAACAACGGCGCGCGCAACTGATCGATCTCGGTGCCAAGATGCTGGCGCAGCGCCCGTTGGAACAGATCTCCGTCGAGGACATCGCCGATCAGGCGGGTGTCTCCCGCGGCCTCCTGTTCCACTACTTCGCGTCCAAGCACGACTTCCACCTCGAGATCGTCCGGCACACCAGCAGCGAGATGCTCGCCCGCACCGCCCCCGACCCGTACGTCGGGGAAGCGCGGGATCCGATGCAGATCCTGCGCTCGGTGCTCGCGTCGTACGTCGACTACGTCAGCGAGAACCGGGGCACGTACGTGTCGCTCCTGCGGGGAACGGCGAGTGGCGACCCGGATATGCGCGCCGTCTTCGAGGAGACCCGCGCCGTGATGTCCGAACGGACCCTCGAACAACTGCCTGCGATCGGAATCGAGCCCACCCGGGCGGTCGAACTCGCGGTCCGGGGCTGGATCGCCTATGTCGAGGAAGTCACGATCACCTGGCTGCGCGACCCGCACCTGACCCGCGACGAACTGATCGAACTCAACGTTCAGGCCCTTCCCGCGCTCGCCGTCGCCGCCGCACCCGAGATCGCCGCCGCGCTGGTGTCGGCCACCACGACCCGACACCCCTAGTACTCGGGGCACGCCCGTAGTACCCGCGGGTGAAAACGGTTTCGTTCCCCGGCGTGACGTGGTGACGCATGCGACGTTTCTAGCGTTCTCGTCATGACCACCCTCTATCTCCGCTCCCGCGTCGTCGCGTCCCGCCAGGTGCCGCTGGCGGTGATGGTCGCCGCGATGTCCGCCCTCGCGCTGGTGTGCGCCGTCGGCCTCCTCAGCGACGACCGGACCGTGCTCGGGGTGTCCGTGTGGCTCGAGCCGCTGAAGTTCGCGGTCTCCTTCGCGCTCTACGGGGCCACTTTGGCGTGGTTGCTGACCCTCCCGCACCGAGGCAGCAGATGGACGCGCGCGATGGCGACGGTGTTCGCCGTGACCGGCATCCTCGACGTCGGATTCATCGCGGTGCAGGCTGCGCGCGGAACGTTCAGCCACTTCAACACGTCCGACGACGCCGTCAACACGATCGGCCAGTACGTGTTCATGACCGGTGTCCCCGGACTGTTCGTCGCGAACCTCGTGATCGCCCTGATTCTGCTCTTCCAGCGCGTGGGGGATCGTCCCCTCACCCGAGCCATCCATGCAGGTCTGTTCCTGGCGGTGGCCGGGATGGCACTCGGCTACCTCATGGGATTCCAGGGTCGCCAGACGACTACCGACGCGAACGGCCGCGTCGCCGAACTCGCCGCGCGGCACAGCGTCGGCGTCACCGACGATAATCCGGGACTGCCGGTCACCAACTGGAGCACGTCCGGCGGCGATCTCCGCATCCCGCACTTCGTCGGACTGCACGGCCTGCAGGTGATGCTGATCGGCGCACTCGTGCTGAGCGTCCTCGCGTCGCGGATTCCCTGGCTCCGCAGCGAGGGAACCCGAGCCTCCCTGATGGCCGTGCTGACGCTCGCCTACACCGGGCTGATCGCCGTGCTCACCTGGCAGGCGTTCCGCGGCCAGCCCCTGGTCCACCCCGACGCGCTCACCCTCGCCGCCCTCGGCGGACTCCTCGCCGCCACCGCCCTCGCCGTCCGGGCCGTGAGGTCGCGGGCAAAGGCCGGGCAGCAGGCGGGGCCGGCCTAGAGATGCCGCAGGAAGCGGTCGGGTCCGTCGAGGAACGACCGCCAGTTGCGGACGAGGTCGAGCTGATTCCACTCGGGGTAGTCGATGCCCTCGTCGGTGAGTTCCCAGATCTCGGCGCCGGGCGCGGCGGCGAGGAGGGGAGAGTGCGTCGCCATGATCACCTGCGAGCCCTCCTCGGCGAGATCCGCGATCACGCCGAGCAGGGCCAGACAGGACTGGAACGACAGCGCGGCCTCCGGCTCGTCCAGAATCCACAGGCCGACGCCGATCGGACGGTCGGCGACGTACCGAAGGAACGACTGACCGTGCGAGAGCTGGTTGAACGACGGATCGTCCGCACGGGGACGTGACTCGTCGGCCGCACCGAACAGTGAATGCATCGACTCGGCACGCAGGAAACACCCGCCGTACGGCTGCGGCTGGGCGCCGAGACACGTGAGGTGAGTGCCGAGGTCCGCGTCCTCGGGGCTGGATCCCGCCGACCACAACCGGTCCTGCGCCCCGCGGAACCCACCCTGCCAGGCCGCGGCGATCGACTCGACCAGCGTCGACTTCCCGACACCGTTCTCACCCACGATCACCGTGACCGGCCGCTCGAATGCCAGCCCGTTGTCGCGCAGTTCCGCCACCGAGGGCAGGTCCAGATACCACGAAGCCGGGTCGAATCCGCTCCGTGGAGTGAACTCGACCCGGCTCAGTGGCAGATCAGTCAAACGCTCAGCTGAACGCTTCAGCCGAACGCTTCATCGATGATCTCCTGCTGTTCCACAGCGTGCACCTTGCTCGAACCCGAGGACGGTGCCGACATCGAACGACGCGAGATGCGCTTGATTCCGGACAGCTTGTCGGGCAGCAACTCGGGCAGAGCGAGACCGAAGAACGGCCACGCGCCCTGGTTCGCCGGCTCCTCCTGAACCCACCGGAACTCGGTGGCGTTCGGGTAGCGGTCCAGCGTCTCGCGGAGACGACGGCTCGGAACCGGGTACAGCTGCTCGATACGGACGATCGCGATGTCCTCGCGGTTGTCCTTCTGCTTCTTCGCCAGCAGCTCCCAGTACAGCTTGCCGCTGACGAGGAGGACACGACGAACCTTGTCGCGTTCGGCGTCGCCCGTCTCGTACGTGGGCTCCTCGAACACCGAGCGGAACTTGCCGGTGGTGAAGTCCTCGACGTCGGAGACCGCGGCCTTGTTCCGCAGCATCGACTTCGGTGTGAAGACGACCAGCGGGCGGCGGATTCCGTCGAGCGAGTGACGACGCAGCAGGTGGAAGTAGCTGGCCGGGGTGGACGGCACGGCCACGGTCATCGAACCCTCGGCGCACAACTGCAGGAAGCGCTCGATCCGACCGGACGTGTGGTCGGGACCCTGACCCTCGTGGCCGTGCGGCAGCAGCAGCACGACGTCGGACAGCTGGCCCCACTTGGCCTCACCGGACGAGATGAACTCGTCGATGATCGACTGCGCGCCGTTGACGAAGTCACCGAACTGCGCCTCCCACAGCACGAGCGCGTCCGGGTTGCCCACGGAGTAGCCGTACTCGAAGCCGACGGCGGCGAACTCGCTGAGTGCGGAGTCGTAGACCAGGAACTTTCCGGGGTTCTCGCTGCCCAGGTTCTGCAGCGGGGTGTACTCGGCGCCCGTCTTGCGGTCGATGAGGACCGAGTGACGCTGCGTGAACGTGCCGCGCTTGGAATCCTGGCCGGACAGGCGAACCATCTTGCCCTGGTCGACCAGCGAACCGAATGCGAGCAGCTCGGCGAACGCCCAGTCGATCTTGCCCTCGCGGGACATTTCGCGGCGCTTCTCGATGACCGGCTTGACGCGCGGGTGCACGGTGAAGCCCTCGGGTACGTTGACGAACGCGTCGCCGATCCGCTCGAGCACCGACTCGTCGACGGACGTCTTCAACTTCGTGGGCAGCACCTGGTCGAGCTCGACCGACTCACTGGGCTCCGGCGTGTACTTCTCGAGTTCGCGAACCTCGTTGAACACCCGTTCCAGCTGGCCCTGGTAGTCGCGGAGTGCGTCTTCGGCTTCCTTCAGCGAGATGTCGCCGCGGCCGATCAGGGATTCGGTGTAGCTCTTACGCACGCTGCGCTTGGTGTCGATCACGTCGTACATCGCCGGCTGCGTCATCGACGGGTCGTCGCCCTCGTTGTGACCGCGACGGCGGTAGCAGATCATGTCGATGACGACGTCCTTCTGGAACTTCTCCCGGAAGTCGACAGCGAGCTGGGCGACCCAGACGCAGGCCTCGGGGTCGTCGCCGTTCACGTGGAAGATCGGCGCGCCGATCATCTTCGCGACATCGGTGCAGTACTCGGACGAACGCGAGTACTCCGGGGCGGTGGTGAAACCGACCTGGTTGTTGACCACGATGTGCACGGTGCCGCCGGTGCGGTACCCGCGCAGCAGTGCCAGGTTCAACGTCTCGGCCACGACACCCTGACCGGCGAACGCGGCGTCGCCGTGCAGCATGAGTGGCAGGACGGTGAAGCCGTCCTCACCCTTGTCGAGGATGTCCTGCTTCGCGCGGACCAGGCCCTCGAGGACCGGGTCGACCGCCTCGAGGTGCGACGGGTTGGCCGTCAGCGACACGGTGATGTCGTTGTCGCCGAACATCTGGATGTACGTGCCCTCGGCGCCGAGGTGGTACTTCACGTCGCCGGAGCCGTGCGCGGCCGCCGGGTTCATGTTGCCCTCGAACTCGGTGAAGATCTTCGAGTACGGCTTGCCGACGATGTTCGCGAGAACGTTGAGGCGACCGCGGTGCGGCATGCCGATGACGACCTCGTCGAGCTGGTGCTCGGCGGCCTGGTCGATGACGGCGTCCATCATCGGGATGACGGACTCGGCGCCCTCCAGGGAGAACCGCTTCTGGCCGACGTACTTGGTCTGCAGGAACGTCTCGAACGCCTCGGCGGCGTTGAGCTTGCTCAGGATGTACTTCTGCTGAGCGACCGTGGGCTTGACGTGGTGCGCCTCGACCCGGTCCTGCAGCCACTGCTGCTGCTCCGGCTCCAGGATGTGCGTGTACTCCACGCCGACGTGGCGGCAGTACGCGTCGCGCAGCACGCTGAGCACGTCGCGCAGCTTCATCTTCTCCTGGCCGTGGAAGCCGCCGACCTTGAACTCGCGGTCGAGGTCCCACAGGGTCAGGTCGTGCGTGCGGACGTCCAGGTCCGGGTGGCTGCGGAACTTGTCCTTGACGAACTGCAGCGGATCCGTGTCGGCCATCAGGTGACCGCGGTTGCGGTACGCGGCGATCAGTTCGAGAACACGGGTGTTCTTGTCGACGGCGCCTTCGGGCACGTCCTTGCGCCAGCGGACCGGCTCGTACGGGATGTGCAGCGCGTGGAAGATCTCGTCGTAGAACTCGTCGCTGATCAGCAGGTTGTGGATGGTCCGGAGGAAATCGCCGGACTCGGCACCCTGGATGATGCGGTGGTCGTACGTCGAGGTGAGCGTCATGAGCTTGCCGACGCCGATCTCGGCGAGGCGCTCGTCGCTCGCGCCCTGGAACTCGGCGGGGTACTCCATCGCGCCGGCACCGATGATGGCGCCCTGGCCGTTCATCAGTCGCGGCACGGAGTGCACGGTGCCGATGCCGCCGGGGTTGGTGAGCGAGATCGTGACACCCGAGAAGTCTTCGGCGGTGAGCTTGCCGTCACGCGCGCGCCGGACGATGTCCTCGTAGGCGCTGTAGAACTGCGTGAAGTTGTGGGTGTCGGTGTTCTTGATCGCGGCGACGACGAGGGACCGGCTGCCGTCCTTGCCCGGCAGGTCGATGGCCAGACCGAGGTTGGTGTGTGCGGGGGTGACCGCGTTGGGCTTGCCGTCGATCTCGGCGAAGTGCCGGTTCATGTTCGGGAACGCCTTGACCGCCTGCACGATCGCGTAACCCAGCAGGTGCGTGAACGAGATCTTGCCGCCGCGGGTACGGGCGAGGTGGTTGTTGATGACGATCCGGTTGTCGAACATCAGCTTCGCAGGGATGGCGCGAACGCTGGTGGCGGTCGGAATGGCCAGCGAGGCCGACATGTTCTTGGCGACGGCAGCAGCTGCGCCGCGGAGAACCTTCGACTCGTCTACTGCAGGAGCGGGAGCGGACGCCTTCGCGTCCTTCGCCGCGGTCTCCTTCGCGGGTGCGGCCTTCTTGGGGGCCTCGGTCTTCGGGGCAGCAGCCTTCGGAGCTGCACCGTTGGGTGCAGTCTTCGGCGCGGCACCGCTGGCCGTCTTGGTCTGAGGCTTGGGTGCGGTCTCGGACTCGGGAACCGGGGGAGTCGACGCCTTGGCGGAGGGAGCGGCAGCAGGTGCGGCGGTGGTGGTGCCGTTCGTGCCGTGTCCGTTGGCTGCGCCTGCCTTGGCGGCGGCGTCGGGAGAGTAATCCGTCAGGAATTCGTGCCAACTCGCGTCCACGGACGACGGATCGTCCTGGAAACGCTGGTACATTTCGTCAACCAACCACTGGTTCTGTCCGAACTGGGATGTAGAGCTGCTGCTCACGGCAGGTGTTCGCCTCGTTTCTATTTCGGTACCCGATCAGAGCGCCTATATACATGAGACTAGCCCTCGCGTGTGACGTGTAGATCGCCAGGCCTGCACGTGTGAGCTGTCTCACGGCCAACCGATGGGGTCACCATCGATGACGGTTCTCGCCCCGCGATTATTCCCCGCCCCGGTCTCCGCCGCATCCCACAGTCCCGAATAGTGGCCACCGGCATAGCGCAGGGTGGCGTGCGATCCGGTTTCGACCACCCGCCCCTCGTCGATGACGAGGATCACATCTGCCCGGGCCGCGGTGGCCAGTCGGTGGGCCACCACCACCGACGTCCGGGTGCGGGTCACACGGCTGCTCGCCTCGAGAACTACCTGCTCGGTGGCCGGATCGAGCGTCGCGGTCGCTTCGTCGAGCAGCAGCAGGTCGGGGTCGACCAGCTCGGCCCGGGCGAGCGCGATCAGTTGGCGCTGGCCGGCCGACAGGCCCTGCCCGCGCTCGCCGATGGGGTGACGCATCCCACCCCGCAATCCGGCGATCGTGCCCAGTGCGCCGACCGCGCGTGCAGCGTCCTCGATTTCTTCACGGCTCGCATCCGGGCGGCCGTATGCGATGTTGGTGGCGACGGTCCCGGTGAACAGGTGGGCTTCCTGGGGGACGACGCCGAGGCGTCCGCGGTACGCGCCGAGCGGGTACCGGCGGAGGTCCACGTCGTCGACGAGCACCGCGCCGGACGTCGGGTCGTAGAAGCGGGCGAGCAGTTTCACGATGGTCGACTTGCCCGCGCCGGTCCGGCCGACGAGGGCAACGGTGGTGCCGGCGGGGATGTGCAGGTCGATGTCGGTCAGGGCGTCGCTGTCCGCGCCCTGATAGCGGAACCCGACGTCGCGCAGGCACAGCTCACCGCGCAGGTGCCCGTCGATCGGCTGGAGGTCCTCGCGCGAGGTCGCCCGCTCGATGGAACTGGGTGTGCGGAGCAGGTCCCCGATCCGGAGCAGACCGACACTGGCCTGCTGGTACCCGTCGAACACCTGGGACAGCTGCTGGATGGGCCCGAACAGGAGCCCGAGGTAGAGCACGAAGGCGACGAGCGTCCCGGTCGTCGTGTCGCCGCCCGCGACCTGGCGCGCACCGACGAACACCACGGCGGCCAGGGCCAGGTCCGAGAGGAACGCGATGAACGGGAAGTACAGCGAGATCGCCCGCTGCGACCGCATCCGGCTGCGCCGGTAGCTGTCGGCCCGCTCGGCGAACCGGCGGGCGGCGAACCCTTCGCGGCGGTATGCCTGGGCCGCACGGAGCCCGGCGATGTTCTCCTGGAAGTCGGCGTTGACGAGCGAGATCCGCTCACGCGAGACGGTGTACGCCACCGAGGAGATCCGGCGGAAGATCAGCGTCGCGACGACGAGCGGCGGGATGACGGCAAGCGCCACCAGCGCGAGCGTGACGTCGGTGGCGACGAGGGCGACGGTGATACCGAGGACGGTCAGGACGCTCACCACGGCGGTGGACATTCCGGTCTGGATGAACGACGACAACGCGTCGACGTCGGTGGTCATCCGGGTCATGATGCGACCGGACAGCTCGCGCTCGTAGTAGTCGAGTCCGAGCCGCTGCAGGTGGGCGTAGCTGCGCACCCGCAACCCGAACAGCACACGTTCCCCCGCTCGGGCGGTGAGGACCGTCATCAGTGCGACGACGAGCCAGCCGGCGACCACGAGAGCGACGCCGACCCCCGCCGCGGTCCACAGCGTCGCGGAGTCCTGCGGGACGACACCGCGGTCGATCGCGAACCGGACGATCGACGGGAACGCGATCCCCGCGAGCGAGTCGAGCGCGAGGCAGACGACGACGGCGACGAGGAGGGCACGGACCGGCCGCAGGATCCGCGACAGCCGGAAGTCGGGCTCGGGCAGGCGCAGGTTCCGGGTGTCGATGCCCGGGCTCTCGACGGCGGGCGGAAGCGCATCCACGGCCTGCCGAAGTTCCGGGGTCGCGGCTACGTTGCCCAGCGCTCCCGCCATCGGTCCGCCGGCGGCACGGCCGCCGCCGGGTCCCGTGCCGGGAGCCGGGGTGCGGCCGGACGCGGCGGGCACGTCCCACTCCTCGGCGTCCTCCGGCCACAACTCGGACTCGGACGGCATGCGCTGATACGGCATCGGCTCGCTCGGTGCGGGGACGCTGACGTCGATGGGGCCCGCGTTGTCGGGGGAGGCGAACAGTGCGCGGAAGAGCGGGCACCGTTCGTCGAGTTCGGCCACCGTGCCGGAATCGATGATCCGTCCGCGGTCGAGGACGGCGACTCGGTCGGCGAGCGACAGGGTCGAACGGCGATGCGCCAAGATCAGAGCAGTTCGGCCACGATTCGCGCGCAGCGCCGCGAAGATCGACGCCTCGGTGGTGGCGTCGACGGCGGAGGTCGCGTCGTCGAGGATCAGCACTCTCGGGTCGGTGAGGAGTGCGCGTGCCAGCGCGATCCGCTGCCGCTGCCCGCCGGAGAGGGTGAGACCGCGTTCGCCGACCACGGTGTCGTAACCGTCCGGCAATGCGGAGACGAACTCGTCGGCGGCCGCCATGTCGGCGGCGGCGCGGATCTCCTCGGCGCTGGCGTCGGGCCTGCCGAGGGCGATGTTGGCCGCGATGGTGTCGGAGAAGAGGAACGGCTCGTCGAACACGAGGCCGACGGCTTCGCGCAACTGCTCGGCGCTCAGCTGCGCGACGTCGAACGACGCGCCCGCCGACGTGAGGGACACGGAGCCCGAGGACGGGGCGTAGAAGCGGGGGAGCAGCAGCGACAGGGCGGTCTTGCCGGAACCGGCCATCCCCACCACCGCGACCGTCTCGCCGGGTGCGATACGCAGATCGAGTCCACGGAGGATGTGCCGGTCCGATTCGAAGCCGAACGTGACCGCGCGCAGGTCCACACCCAGCGGTCCGCCGGGCAGGGCGGTGGGGTGCGGCGGGTCCGCGACCTCCGGTTCGGCGTCGATCACCTCGTACACACGCTCGACGGCGGCCCGGGACAGCTGGGCCATGATCACGACCGACGACAGCGTGCGGGTGACGCCGGTCATCGTGGCGACGTACGTCGCGAAGGCGAGGAACGTGCCGATCGTGATGGAGCCGTGCAGGGCGAGGTAGCCGCCGACCGCGATGACCCCGACGAGACCCAGTTGGGGCAGTGCCGCCATGGTCGGCGCGAAGCGCGCATTGATCCGGGCGGCTCGCAGGCGTTCCGCGTACAGCATCCGGCTGTGGTCCTCGAGCTGGTCGACGGCCCGGCGCTCCTGGCCGAAGCCCTTGACCACGCGGACGCCGGTGACGGTCTCCTCGACGTGCTGGGCGAGGTCGGCCGCGCGTTGCTGCGCCGACCAGGTGGCCGCGAACAGTTTCGGTCGCATCGCGTAGACGACGAGGCACACGGCGGGGACGATCACCAGCGCGACGACGGTCAGCAGCGGCGACAGCCAGGCCATGATGGCGAGCGCGAGGACGAATTGGAGCAACGCGCCCGCCGACAACGGGACCATCGCGAGCAGGCCCTGCACCAGCTGGAGGTCGGTGATGGACCGGGAGACCACCTGACCGGTGCGGATCTGATCCTGCCCCCGCCCGTCGAGCCGTTGCAGCGCACTCAGCAGTCCCAGCCGCAGATCGTGCTGGACGTCGAGCGACAGCTTCCCGGCGAGCATCCGGCGGCCGTACTGACAGCCGAAGCGGACGCACGCGAGCAATGCGATGAGCAGCGCGGCGATGCCGATCACCTGGGTGTCGTGACCCGAGCCGGCGGCGTCGACCGCGTACTTGGTGAGGAGGGGGAACGAGATGTCGATACCCGCGGCGACGATTGTCACGGACAGGGCGCCGAGTGCGACGCGGCGGTGCGCCCAGCACTCACCGCTCAGCCGTCGAATCCAGCCCGGCCGTGCCTGATCCTGCTCCAGCGTCTGCTCCCGTTCGATCACCGAACCGGATGCACTCTCACTTGCCACTGGATCCACGTTAGCGCCGGGTACCGACAGGGACGGCACCCGGCGCCGTGTCAGGTGATGTCGCGCTGCCGGGTGAGCGCCCAGCCGCCGCCGACGAAGACCGCGGTCCACACGAGCAGGGCGAGGGGTGCCGTGGGCCAGAACGTCAGCCAGTCGATCTCGTTGCCGGCGGCCGCGTTCGCGACCGTCCCGAGGGTGGCCGACACGGGGAGGACACTGCCGACGGCGCCGATGCCGATCCCGCTGAGGATCGAGCGGAGGATCATCTCGCCGAGGGTGTACCAGACCACCAGGGCGATGCAGCTTCCGACGGACGAGCCGGTGAGCATCGACACCCCGCCGCCGATGAGCGCCCACAGCGCCCCGCAGATCAGGGCGGCCCCGAGCATGGCGAACAGGGATCCGCGCAGTTCGAAGGTGTCACCGCCGAACGTCAGCAGCAGGGCGACGCTGACCACCTCCACCACGAGGCAGTAGAAGAAGCCGAAGGCCGCGGTGACGGCGAGCTTGGTGCCGATCACCCCGTCCCGGCCGCGAGCGGTGAGGAACGTGGTGGTGAGCGTCTTGTACCGGAATTCGGTGCCCACGTTCACCGCCCCGAAGAGCGCGGCGAACAGGACGACGAGGGCGACCGCGACCGCCAGCCCGAACAGGGTGGCGGCGAGGTTGGCCTCGCCCGGATCGGCCTCGAACGCGTCGGTGAACGCACGCATCACCGGCAGGGTGATCGCGCTCGAGAACATCCCGACGATCAGCGGTGCGAGACCGAGCATCCACCAGAACCGCAGGGTGGTGACCTTGCGGAATTCTGCGGTGAGCAGCGCTGTCATCGCGGACCTCCGGAGATCGGACCGTGCTGAGGGTGTGCGGGTGGTGAACCGTAGCCCGGTGGTGGGGCGTACCCGGGAGGCGGACCGTAACCCGGCTGTGGGGCGTACCCGGGAGGTGCGTACCCGGGCTGGGGTGAGTACGTCGGCGGTGGGCCGTACCCCGAGGGCGCCGCGGCGCTCGCTCCGGCCACGTACTGACCCGCAGTCATCGACAGGAAGAGTTGCTCGAGGTCGATGTGATCGCCGACCGCGCCGAAGATCGTGACCCCTGCTTCGGCGGCGACGGACTCGACGAGTTCGAGGGACGCGCCGACGACGGCGAGGCGTCCGTCCGCGAGCGACCGGGCATCGACGATGCCCTTGGCGGCCAGGGCGGTCGCCAGCGCGGGTGGGCTCGAGGACGCGACGAGCAACCGGCTCTGCTGCGACTTGCGCAGTTCCTCCATCCGTCCCTGATAGACGAGGGAGCCGCGGCTGACGATCACGAGATTGTCGACGGTCTGCTCCACTTCGCGGAGGATGTGACTCGAGATCAGCACGGTCCGGCCGGATGCGGCGAAGCCCTTCAAGAACTCACGCAGCCAGGCGATGCCCTCGGGGTCGAGTCCGTTGGCCGGTTCGTCGAGGATCAGGATGCGCGGATCACCCAGCAGCGCCGTCGCCAGCGACAGCCGCTGACGCATGCCGAGGGAGAAGCCGCCCGCCTTGCGCCCGGCGACGTCCTCGAGCCCGACGAGCGCGAGCACCTGCAGGGCGCGTGCGTCCGGTACCCCTATCGCGGACGCGTACACCTTCAGGTGGTCGAGTGCCGTCCGGTTGGGGTGCAGGCTCTGCGAATCCAGGACGGCGCCGACTGTGCGCGCGGGGTCGACGAGGTGGCGAATCGGGACACCGGCAACCGTGGAGGCGCCGGACGTCGGCTTCACGAGACCGAGGATCATCCGCAGGGTCGTGGTCTTGCCGGACCCGTTGGGCCCGAGGAATCCGGTGATCGATCCCTGCGGCACGGAGAAGCTGAGGTCCGTGACCGCGTCGACGTTCTTGAAGCGTTTCGACAGCCCCCGCACCTCGATCGGTGCTGTGAAACTTCCCGGGATTGCTGTGGTCAACCCGTCCTCCCCTGCCACAATCGAATGGAACTGTTTCGACCCTACTGGGCTGCCGTGCCGAGATTCACCAACTGACGTACAGGGCGTCTGCGACGGCGCATGCTGAAACCAATCGATTGGGGACGCACATGAGCAAGCACCACCATCACCATCGCGACGTCATTTCTCCCGCCTACACGGGGCGCCTCTCGATCGATCCGTTTCCGGCGCTGCGGCTGCCGGACGAGGAAACCGATCCCGAGGCCGCGTACCGGTTCATCCACGACGAGTTGATGCTCGACGGCAGTTCGCGGCTGAACCTGGCCACGTTCGTCACCACGTGGATGGATCCCGAGGCCGACAAGCTGATGGCCGAGACGTTCGACAAGAACATGATCGACAAGGACGAGTATCCCGCGACCGCGGCGATCGAGTCCCGTTGCGTGTCGATGGTGGCCGATCTGTTCCACGCTCCCGACCTGTCGACCACCGACCCGTCCAGCGCCACCGGCGTCTCGACGATCGGTTCGAGCGAGGCGGTCATGCTCGGTGGTCTCGCGCTCAAGTGGCTGTGGCGGGCGAAGCGGGAGGCGGCCGGGAAGGACACTGCGCGACCGAATCTGGTTCTCGGCAGCAACGTCCAGGTGGTGTGGGAGAAGTTCTGCCGGTACTTCGACGTCGAGCCGAAGTACCTGCCGATGGAGAAGGGCCGCTACGTCATCACGCCGGAGCAGGTTCGGGATGCGGTCGACGAGAACACGATCGGAGCGGTCGTGATCGTGGGCACCACCTATACGGGGGAGCTCGAGCCGGTGGCCGCGATCGCAGACGCTCTCGACGAACTTGCCGCGTCCGGCGGCCCGGACGTGCCGATCCACGTGGACGCGGCGAGCGGTGGCTTCGTCGTCCCCTTCCTGCAACCGGAGTTGCTGTGGGACTTCCGGGTTCCGCGCGTGGCCTCGATCAACGTGAGTGGTCACAAGTACGGATTGACGTACCCGGGGATCGGGTTCGTGGTGTGGCGCGACAAGGAACACCTTCCCGAGGGGCTGGTGTTCCGGGTCAACTACCTGGGCGGCGACATGCCGACGTTCACCCTGAACTTCTCGCGGCCCGGCAATCAGGTGGTGGGGCAGTACTACAACTTCCTGCGACTGGGCCGGGCCGGCTACCGGTCGATCATGCAGACGTTGCGCGACACCGCAGTTCGCGTGGGCAAACGCATCGCCGAGATCGACGGCTTCACCCTGATCACGGACGGCACCGACATTCCGGTGGTGGCGTTCGAACTCGTCGGTGACCCCGGGTTCACGGTCTTCGACGTGTCACACGAGCTGCGGGCGCGGGGGTGGCAGGTGCCCGCCTACACGATGCCCGCCGACGCGGAGGACGTGGCGGTCCTGCGCATCGTCGTGCGCGAGGGTTTCAGCGCCGATCTCGGATCCCTCGTCGCCGAGGCGATCGAGGAAGTGTGCGCCGAACTCCGCGAGAAGGGCGGCGGGCGTTCGACGGAACAGCACTTCGCCCACTAGGTCAGGCCTCGATCGCGCGGAGTTCGTCCGGCCAGCGGGCCGGGGCGGGCCCGAACGCTTCGCGCGCGTTCTTGACGACACCCTTGCCGATGGCCCGGTTGCCTGCGCCGCCGATGGCCGCGCCGATGCCGGCGGGCACGAGTTTGCCGAGGACCAGCGCGCTGCGGCGGGCGGCATACTTGGTGATGAACTTGCGCACCAGGGTGTTGTTCATGCCCTTCATCGTGGGGCCGGGTATGCGGCTGGTGATGGCGCTGGCCCAGTTCTTCGCGGTCACGCCCGTCGCCTTCTGGACAATTTCCATGCCCGATTCACCGAGCGCCACAGACAGGACGAGTGCGCGCCGCTGCTGGTGGTCGACGGCGGAGACGCCGTGCACCGATGCGACAGCGAGAGTGAGCAGCGCCGCCGCTTCCAGGAAGAACGCCGATTCGGCGCCCACCGCCGCGATGGACGCGATGGTACCGACCCCGGGAACGGCGGCGGTGGCCCCGACCGCGCTGCCGCTGCCCGTCACGGCCAGCAGGAACATCTTCTCCATGCGCTCGATGATCTGCGCGGGCGACTCACCGGGGTGCGAGCGCCGGACCCATTCGACGTACCTGGCCACCGCGGGCGCCTGGAGACGGCTTCCGTTGTCGAGGACCGAGACCAGTACCTTCTCCACCGGTCCACCATTGCCAGCCATCGGGACTCCCGTCTCGCCGTGTGCTTCGAGTGTGCTGGCACCGACTGTAGGTGAGGGAACGGTGTGGCCGGTGTCGGCACCGGTGCCTAGGCTGGTTTCGTGAGCGTCGCCGACAGCGATACCGCGGTGTCGTCCGGGGCCTTCCGGCGTCCGGCGGCACCGTTACGCGCGCTGGTCACGGGATACGACGGCTATCGGCTGGCCGGTTTCGAGCCCGGAATCCACCTCGGTCTGCCGTCGCCCTCTCTCACGGTGGTCGTGACGATCGACGAGCCGCTCGACATCGCCGCCCAGGCGACGCCCGAGCAGGCGCCCGGTCGTTACGACACACTCGCCAGCGGCATCGCCACGGCACCGGTGACGATCCGGCACGACGGCAACCAGCACGGCGTCCAACTGGCGCTCAGCCCTCTCGGCGCCCGGGCGCTACTGAGGGTGCCCACCGCCGCCCTCGGCTCCTGGGTCGTCGGGCTCGAGGAACTGCTCGGTCCCGACGCGCGGGAACTGACCGAACGGCTGTCCCTCGAACCGGGCTGGGACGAGCGGTTCGCGATCCTCGACGACGTCCTGACTCGCCGCGCGGCGCCGGCCGAGATCGACCCGCACCTCACCCGCGCCTGGCATCTGCTCGTCGCCGGCGAGGGCACCCGGGTCGGTGACGTCGCGCACGAGGTCGGCTGGAGCCGAAGGCATCTGGTGAACAAATTTGTCGCAGAGTACGGCGTGACGCCCAAGGATGTGGTGCGGTTGTCGCGTTTCCACCGTTCGCACCGGATGCTCAAGGGTGCTGCCGGGGCGACGCTCGCCGACGTGTCCGCGGTGTGCGGCTACTACGACCAGGCCCACATGGCGCGGGACTGGCGCGACCTCGCGGGCGTCGCACCGTCGCGGTGGCGCGAGATCGACCCGTTCTCATTCGTCCAAGACCCCTACCACGACGACGGCGCAGAGTGATGACATGACTACTTCGACGCAATCCACATGTGTGTGGCCCACCTTCGTCTACCGCGATGCGCGGGCCGCGATCCGCTTCCTCGTCGACGCCTTCGGATTCGCCGAGAAGGCGGTGTACGGCGAGGGCGACCGGGTCGATCACGCCGAACTCGGCTGGCCGAAGGGCGGCGGGATCATGCTCGGCTCGCCCAGTGAGGACTCGGTCATCAGCGACCTGCCGCCGGGGACCGGCTCGGTGTACCTCGTGGTCGACGACCCCGACGCCCTCCACGAGCGCGCGGTGGCCGCCGGTGCCACGATCGTCCGCGGACTCCGGGACGAGGACTACGGATCGCGCGGATTCACCTGCCGCGACCCCGAGGGCGTGTTCTGGAGTTTCGGCACCTACACCGGCTCGTAGACCGGCCCATCACGCCCCGTGCCCGGCCGGGACGTCCTCGCCGGGCTTCGGCGGAGGTGGCGGTGTGCCGTCCCCGAACGGCCTGCCGCCCAGCTGTTCACGCCCGTGTGGTTCGAGCCAGCCGGACAGGTCGGGACCCTTCGGCACGATCCCGGTGGGATTGATGTCGGTGTGCACGATGTAGTAGTGCTGCTTGATCTGGGTGAAGTCGATGGTGTCGCCGAACCCGGGTGTCTGGAAGAGATCGCGCGCATAACCCCACAGCACGGGCATCTCGTCGAGTTTGTTCCGATTGCACTTGAAATGTCCGTGGTAGACGGCGTCGAAGCGGGCCAGGGTGGTGAACAGGCGCACGTCCGCCTCGGTGATCGTGTCCCCGACGAGGAACCTGCGGTCGGTCAGTCGGTCCTCGAGCCAGTCGAGGCGGGCGAACAGGCGGTCGTACGCGGAGTCGTACGCGTCCTGTGATCCGGCGAAACCACACCGGTACACCCCGTTGTTGACGTCGCGGAACACGAGATCGGCGACCTCGTCGATCTCGTCGCGCAGCGGCTCGGGGTAGAGGTCGGGCGCGCCCTCACGCTGGTACCGCGTCCATTCCGAGGACAGATCCAGGGTGATCTGGGGGTAGTCGTTGGTGACCACCTGCCCGGTGGGGACGTCGACGATCGCGGGCACGGTGATGCCCCGCGAGTAGTCGGGGAAACGCGCGAAGTACGCGTCCTGCAGGCGCGGGATCTTCAGCACGGGGTCGAGCCCGCCCGGATCGAGATCGAAAGTCCAGCTGCGCTTGTCGTGGGTGGGGCCGCACAGCCCCATCGACAACACGTCCTCGAGTCCGAGCAGTCGCCGCACGATGATCGCGCGGTTGGCCCACGGACACGCACGGGCGGCGACGAGACGGTAGCGGCCGGGTTCGACGGGATAGCCGTCGCGGCCGTCGGCCGTGATGCGGGTGGGGATGTAGTGGGTGTCGCGCGTGAACTCGGCGCCGGATTCGACGTAGGCGCCTTCCGTGCTGTGCGGTTCCGCCGTTCGGTCTGTCATGGTCGACTCGTCCCCGTCTTTCGATGTGTCTCAGAGCGTACTTCGGGAGATCGTGACCGCAGCGTACGTTCCCAGTTCCCGGTACCCGGCGCGGGCGGCGAGCGCGCGCGAGGCCAGATTGTCGCGGGGTGAACGGCATTGGGCGATCAGGCCGCTGTCGAGCGCGTCGTCGGTGGCGATCCCGGCGACCGTGGCGCCCAGTCCCCGGCGCCGGAACTCCGGCGCCGTCAGCACGCCGACATCGGCGAGGAAGCCCTGGAACTCGGCGTACCCGGCGGAACTGACCGGTTGCTGCGCGTCGTCGAGAATCGTGAACCATCGGTCGCGGTCACCCAGATGGGCCTCGGTAACGTCGTCCGGGGGACACGCCTCCTCGACCTGCCGGACGTGGTCGTGTTCGTGGGAGACGAGCGGTGGCTGCCCGGTCGCGGGATCCTGGTAGTCGGTGCCGAACGCGAGCACCAGGGGACCGGCGCACCGTCCGGACCGATCCTGGGTGAGGGCGAGCAGGGTCGCGGATTCGGTCAGTTCCGCCGACGTGTGCCCGTCGGCACGCTCGATCGCCCACCGCGGTCCGACGAGCGCGGACGTATCGCCCAGGCGCAGGAATCGGATCGTGTCCGTGTCGTCGTCCACCCGGACGGCGCGGTCGTCGGCACCCGGCCGGGTGGACAGTGCGTCGTCGGGCAATCCCAGTTCGCGTGACCAGGCGAGTCGAATGATGTCGAGGTGATGGGAGTCCACGGGACCCACGGTAACCGCTTGTTCCCCATCGGCCCGGACGGTATATTCCACGTGGAGTATTCGCCTTGGAGGAGTGGAAGGTGGTGACCGTGACACTCACCCCGCTCGGTGTCACCATCCTCGGTCTGCTGTGTGAGCGCACGATGCATCCGTACGAGATGTACCAACTCGCGGCCGCCCGGCGTGGACGCGTCGTGAAGATCCGGCCGGGTTCGCTGTATCACACCGTGAGCAGGCTCGAAGGCGAAGGGCTGGTGCGCACCACCGGTACCGACCGGGCGGGAAACCGGCCCGAACGCACCATGTACGAGGTCACGCATGCGGGCCGGGAGGCGCTCGTCCAACGGGTGAGCGACATGCTCGCCACTCCGGTGCACGAGTACCCGCAGTTTCCCCTCGCCCTGGCGGAGGCGCACAACGTCGACGCCCCCGCCGTGGTGGAACTGCTCCGGGAACGGCTCGATCACCTCACCCGCGAGATCGACGAGCTCGAGACCGCCGCCGCTCTCGCCTATTCCACCGAGACTCCCAGAATCTTCCTCCTCGGCAACGAATTTCTCGTCACCGTCGCCCGCGCGGAGCACGAATGGCTCAGCGCCCTGGTGGCCGACATCGACTCCGGAGCCCTTCCGTGGCTTTCGCCGGAACTTCTCGAACGACTGACACACTCACGCCGGATCCCATCCGGTTCAGCAAAGGATTGACGATGGACACCGAGCGCACCGCACCACCCACGTCGCCACCCGAGCATCGAAATCCGTGGCCGGCCCTGTGGGCCCTCGTCATCGGCTTCTTCATGATCCTCGTCGACAGCACCATCGTCGCGGTGGCCAACCCGGCGATCATGAACGACCTGCACACCGACATCAACAAGGTCGTCTGGGTCACCAGCGCGTACCTGCTGGCCTATGCGGTGCCGCTGCTGGTCACCGGTCGACTCGGTGATCGGTTCGGTCCCAAGAACATCTACCTGATCGGGCTCGTCCTGTTCACCGGGGCGTCGCTGTGGTGCGGCCTGTCCGGCACCATCACCATGCTCATCGTCGCCCGGGTCTTCCAGGGACTGGGCGCCGCACTGATGACGCCGCAGACGATGGCCGTCATCACCCGCACGTTCCCGCCGGACCGCCGCGGCACCGCGATGGGTCTGTGGGGTGCCGTCGCCGGTGTCGCCACCCTGGTGGGACCGCTCGCGGGCGGCGTGCTCGTGGACAATCTCGGCTGGGAGTGGATCTTCATCGTCAACGTGCCCGTCGGCGTGATCGCGTTCGTGCTGGCCTGGCGGCTGGTGCCCGCGCTCGAGACCCACGAGCACAAGTTCGACATCCCCGGTGTCGTACTCAGTGCGCTCGGCATGTTCTTCCTCGTGTTCGGAATCCAGGAAGGCAGCTCCTACGACTGGTCGGCGACCGTGCTGGCGTCGATCGGCGCCGGCCTCGTCCTACTCGGCATCTTCGTCTGGTACCAGTCCTGGAACAAGAACGAGCCGCTCCTGCCGCTGGGCCTGTTCACGGACCGCAACTTCTCGCTCGCCAACGTGGCGATCACCGCGATGGGGTTCGCGATCACCGCGATGGTCCTGCCGCTGATGTTCTACACGCAGGCGGTGCGGGGTCTGTCGCCGACGAAATCGGCCCTGCTCCTCGTGCCCATGGCCGTTCTCACCGGTGTGTTCGCCCCGTTCATCGGCAAGCTCGTCGACCGCACCCACCCGCGGTACATCGCGGGCGCCGGATTCCTGCTGTTCTCGATCGCACTCGGCTGGCTGGCCATGGTCATGTCGCCCGACGTGGCGATCTGGGAACTGCTGCTGCCGATCGGTCTGATCGGTCTCGCCAACGCGTGTATCTGGTCGCCGCTCGCGGCCACCGCCACGCACAACCTTCCGCCCCATCAGGCGGGCGCCGGAGCCGGCGTGTACAACACGACCCGCCAGGTCGGCGCCGTCCTCGGCAGCGCCGCGATCGGCGCGCTCATCACGGCCCGCCTGTCCGCGCAGGGGCTGAACAGCGACAGCCAGGAGGCCGGCGTCGGCGAGATGCCCGAATTCGTGAAGGAGCCGTTCGCGACGGCGATGTCGCAGTCGATCTGGCTGCCCGCCGCCGTCCTGCTGATCGGGTTCATCGCCTCGGTGTGTTTCGCGCGACCGTTGCGCGAGAAGAGGCCTGGAGTCAGTGCGGGCGACGCAGCCAGTCGGGAAACATCACTGCAGGGTTGAGGTAGTCGGCGGGATCGAACGCCCGCTTGATCGTCCACATCGCGGTGATGTCCTCGCGGCTGAGGGCGAGGTCGAGGTAGTTGCGCTTGTGTGCGCCGACACCGTGTTCGGAGGCGATGTTGCCGCCGTGATCGCGGATCAGTTCCGTGACCGTCCGGTACAGCACGGACTCGTCGGGGCAGCGCAGCACGTTGAGGTGGACGTTGCCGTCGGCGACGTGCCCGAACAGCACCGGGATCGCGTCGGGGGCCCGGCTCGTCACCAGCGCGACCGCGTCGGCGACGAACGCGGCCAGGGTGTCCAGCGGGAGGGCGGCGTCGAACTTCAGCGGGGGCCCGAACAATCCGACCACCTCCGCGAACGCATCCCGCGCCGCCCACACCCGGGCGCGGCCTGCGGGATCGATCCCGACGGCGGGTTCCTCGTCGGGAGCGCACTGCGCCAGGGCCTCGGCCAGTTCGTCGGTGAGATCGCGGTCGCCGGCCAGTTCCACGAGGAGGTACCACGGCAGACCCGTGGGGACCGCGAAACCCAGCCGCGAGGAGGCCAATTCGAGCCCGCGGCCGTCGAGCATCTCCACGGCGTCGACCCCCTCGAGCCGCCGGACGACGCGAGCGGCGTCGATCAATCCGGGCAGTTGCGCGAAGCCGGCGAGGGCGGTCACTCGGAACTCGGGCACGGGGCGGAGCGTGAGGTCGACAATGGTGACCACACCGAGAGTCCCCTCGCTGCCGACCCACAGCGCGGGCAGGTCGTATCCGCAGTTCTCGGCGCCCACCCGCATGCTGCGCCGCACGATCGCCCCGTCGGGGAGCACGACCTCCAGGCCCAGCACCTGCGCCGACATGTGTCCGTACCGCACGGTGTGCAGCCCACCGGCATTGGTCGACACCATGCCGCCGATCGTCGCGGAATCGCGGGACGCGATGTCGACGCCGAACAGCAGTCCGGCGTCGGCGGCGGCGTTCCGGAGCGTCGAGAGGGTGACCCCGGCGCCGACGGTGACGCGCAGGTTCTCGCGGTCGACGGCGCCGACCGCGGTCAGCCGTTCCATCGACAGCAACACGTCGTCGTGCTCGGGCACCGTCCCTGCTTCGAGTCCGGTGCGGCCACCCTGCACAGTGACCTTCACCCCGGCTCGGCGGCAGATGCCCAGCACGGCCGAGACTTCCGCGGCATCCGCGGGCCGGACGAGTGCGCTCGCCCGCCCGCTGTAGCGCCCCGTGTGGTCGATGGCCCGGGCGGCGAGCACGTCCGCGTCCACGGTCACGAACCGTTCTCCGACGACGTCGGCCAGCGCCGCGCGCAGCGAGTCCACACCCCGATCGTAGGCGGAACACGTGTGGCAGTCTGGCGGCATGACTGAGCCTGCAGCCGCGCATCCCACCCGACTCGAGCGTGTCCATACGGACGCCGGCGCCGAGATCGCGATCCTGACGTTCGCCCACGGCGCACTCAACCTCTTCGATCAGGCGATGTTCGACGCCGTGCAGGCCGACGTCGCGGCGCTCGCCGAGGATCCGCCGCGCGCGGTGCTGCTGCGCGCAGAGGGCAAGGTGGTCTCCGCAGGAGTGGACGTCCACGTGTTCGACGGGCTCACGGCGGAACAGGGCGCGGACCTGTGGCAGGAGTTGTTCGCCGAGATCTGCCATCCGCTCGAGGCGCTGCCGTGCCCCGTCGTGTACTCGGCGCACGGACTGACGCTGACCGCGGCCTTCGAGATCGCGCTCGCCTGCGACATCATCCTCGCCGCACCGAAGGCGAAGTTCGGACTGGTCGAGACGGTGGTGGGGCTGACCCCGTCGATGGGCGGACCGCAGCGGCTGGCCGAGCGGGCGGGGTCGGGCCGCGCCCGGGAACTGGTGATGACCGGCGACCTGTACGACGCCGCGACGCTGCGCGACTGGGGCGTGGTCAACGCCGTCCACGAGGACGTCGACGCGGAGGCCCGCGCCCTCGTCGCACGCCTGGCGGACGGGCCGACGCGCGCACACGACGCCACGAAGCAGATCATCTCCGCGTGGCGGTCGGGTGGGGTCGCGCACGCCGACTCGATCACGCCCGACGTGTCGGGTGCGCTGTTCGAGACCGACGACCTCCGGGGTGCGGTACGCAGCTTCCTCGACGTCGGACCGGGCAAGGCGACGTACCGCGGGCGGTAGGCGTCGGCGAACTGCTCCCCGTAACTGTGACGGGCGTCATATAGTCGTGGCAACGTCCCGGTCGCGCAGCAGTGTCGTCAGCGGAGGTGCAGATGCCGTCGTCCCTCGTCGAGTACCCGAGTAGTGGTCCCTTCTTCCACGACGACCGGGTGGTCCGTGGTCGCGACGGCCTGCTCCGGTACGGCGGGCTCAACCCGTCGCTCACCGAGCTGCTCGACATCTCCGTGCACCGCTACGCGGGCCGGGTCGCCGTCGAGGAGGACGGTGGCCGGTCGCTCACGTTCTCGCAACTGTGGACGTCCGCGGCGCGGGTGGCCGGCGGGCTGAAGTCGAAGGGCGTCGAGATCGGCGACCGCGTCGCCGTCCGGCAGCCCATGGGGGTCCGTTGGGTCGAGGCCTTCCTCGGGGTGTTGCTGGCCGGCGGCGTGCCGGTCGGGGTGAGCCCGGCACTCGACGACGCGCAGACCGGTGAGGTGCTCGCCGACAGCGAATCGGTACTGATCCTCGACGGCGAACTGCCGGAGGGCATCTCGTTCATCGACGACGGAGCGAGCCCCGACGAGCTGGTGCTGCTGTCGTACACGCCCGGGCCGTCGGAGTCCCCGAAGGGGGTGGAGCTGAGTAACGAGAACGTCCTCTCGACCATCGAATCCGTGCTCCATGCGCGCGGGTTCAGCTCCGAGGGACTGCGGAATCTTCTCGTCGAACCCGAACTGCACACCGTCGGATCGCTCGTCGAACTGCTCTCGACGCTGGTGGTGGGCGGAACGGTCCTGCTGACCGGGAGCACCGACGCGGCGTCGTGGCGCGGCACCGGTGCCGACGTGCTCACTGCGGCGCCCGCCGTCCTCCTGCGGGCCGTGGAGAACTCGCGGGTGACGAGTTTCGGCCGGCGCGCGGTGCGCTGGATCGACTACAGCGGCTCCGGCCTGTCCCTGGAGCAGTCGCAACTGCTCCGGCGGACGTTCCCTGCGGCCAGGCACTTCCTCGGGTGGGGAATGACCGAAACGTGCGGGGCGGGCCTGGCGCTGCCCGACGAGTGCGCTCTGACACACGCGGGCAGCGTGGGCGTCGCGTTCGGCGGGATGGAGGTGGCCCTCCTCGGTCCCGACGCCGGCCGCGGTACCGGCGAATTGCTGTGCCGCGGTCCGGGAGTCAGCCGCGGCTACTGGAACCGGCCCGAGGTCACCGCGAAGACCTTCACGGGTGGCTGGTTTCACACCGGCGACACCGCGAATATCGACGGCGACGGCTTCGTCCGTATCGTCGACCGCGACACCGCTGCCTAGGTGGTGCGAAAGGCAGGTATCCACCCGTGAGCTCTCCCGTCGCCGAGCTGCACATGCACATCGAGGGTTCCCTCGAACCCGAGCTGATCTTCGCGCTGGCCGAACGGAATTCCGTGCAGCTGCCGTACACCGACCTCGACGATCTCCGCTCGCGGTACGAGTTCACCGATCTGCAGTCGTTCCTCGACCTGTACTTCGCCAACATGCAGGTGCTTCGGACGGCGCAGGACTTCGCGGACCTCACTCGCGCCTATTTCGCCCGGGCGTCGGCGGGCGGCGTCGCGCACGTGGAGTTCTTCTTCAACCCGCAGGCCCACGTCAATCGTGGTGTGCCGCTGCACGAGGTGCTCGACGGGATCATGGACGCGGTGGGAACCAGCGAGCGGGAGTTCGGCCTCAGCAGCGCCGCGATCGCCGCGATCCTGCGGGACCGTCCCGTGCACGAGGCGGAGGAAGTGTTCTCGGAGATCATCCGGTTGCAGACGCCGATCGTCGGGCTCGGCCTGGACTCGGCCGAGGTGGGCAACCCGCCGTCGCTGTTCGAGGACGTGTTCGCCCGCGCCCGGTCGGAGGGGCTGCACGTGGTCGCCCATGCAGGCGAGGAAGGCCCGCCGGAGTACATCTGGCAGGCGCTCGATCTCCTCGGTGCCGAGCGCATCGACCACGGGGTGCGGGCGCTCGAGGACCCGGCGCTCGTGGCGCGTCTGGTGGACGAGGAAGTGCCGCTGACCGTGTGCCCACTGTCGAACGTGCGACTGTGTGTCGTCGATTCGCTGTCCGAGCATCCGCTGCGGACCATGCTGGAGGCGGGTCTGCTCGTCACCGTGAACTCCGACGACCCCGCGTACTTCGGCGGGTACGTCGACGACAACTTCGCCCAGTTGCGGGATCAGCTCGGCCTCACGGATGCCGAGCGGGAAACCCTCGCGCGCAACTCGATCACGGCGTCGTTCGCGAGCGACGCGCGCAAGGCGCAACTGCTCCGCGGCTGACGGTTCCGGCCGTCAGTCGATCAGCCCCGTGTCGCCGAGACTCGCGACGACCGCCAGGACGTCGCGGTCACGGCCGTGCGGGCCGACCAGGCAGAGACCGACGGGAACTCCGTCGTCGGTGCGCAACGGCACGGTCGCGTTGGGCAGTCCGGAGATGCTCGCGAGGCAGGTGAGCATGCCGGTGGCGCGCATCGTGTTCCGGAACCGGTCACCGCTGGGGTAGCTCGTCCGCTCGGGGGCCGTGGAGGAGGTCGCGGGCAGCAGGAGCAGGCTGTCGCCCACGTACGCGGTGATCGTCTGCGACGCCTCGGCGAGCTTGATCAGTTTCCGGCCGTACGTGGATTCCCAGATGCGGCTCGCGGCGGCGAAATTGCGGCCGGGTTCGTCGCCGAGCGACGTCATCGCCCCGCTCACCCAGTCGCCGTGCAGCCGCCACGCCTCGTAGCCCTGCACGGCGACGACGGCGTCGTACCAGTCGGGAAGCCGGCCGATGTCCGTGTCGGTCCACGTCAGCCGGGGGAGGGAACTCTTCTCCCACGCGGTGAGGGCCCGCCGCATCGCGCCGAGCGCCCCCGCCTCGGCGACGGCGTTGATGCCGTCGGAGGTGAGCGCGCTGCGGAACGGGGTCTCCGCCGTGAGCGGGAGAAGCGCGCCGGAGACCGCGACGAGGGTGTCGAGGTCGCCGCAGACCCACGCGGGGGTGTCGAACGTGGGGGACAGCGGAAACAGCCCGTCGGTGGAGACGGCGCCCCGGGACGGCGCGAAGCCGTACAGGCCCTGATACGAGGCGGGGATGCGGACGGAACCGGTGGTGTCGACACCCAATCCGATGTCGGCGGAACCCTGCGCGACTGCACTCGCGGCACCCGAGGTCGCACCGCCGGGCAGGCAGTCCTCGGCGCGGGGGTTGGGCGGCGTACCGAACTGCTGGTTGATGCCGGAATGCCCGTAACCGAGGTCGTCGGTCTGCGCCAGGCCGACGACGCGGGCGCCCTGACCGAGGAGGCGCGCCACCACTGCGGCGGTACCGGTTTCGACGGGTGCCTCGGCGAGCCGCCGTCCGCTGCCCGCACCGATCTGCTGTCCCGCAACGGCGTACAGGTCGGTGACGGCGAGTCGCTTGCCGGCGAGGGGCCCGTCACCGGTCGGCGCGACCAGCGGATCGCCCTGCACGCGCCACGTCGCCTTGTCGACGGGCGCGAACTCGGACACCGCTCCGCCGCCCGGAACGGACAGGCCGTCGGGAAGCGGCGGAACCTCCGGGTCGTGCAGGCGTTCCCCGCACGCGCCGAGCATCACGGCACCGAGCGCCGCCGCCCCGGAGGCACCCGCGACGCGAAGGAAGTCGCGACGGTCGAAAGATCGACTGGGGGCCACCTAGCTCACGTTAGCGACCGAGGACCTGCTGGAGGTACGCGTTGCCGAACATTCGCTCGGGGTCGTACTTGTCGCGCACGGCGACGAACTCGTCGAAGTTCGGATAGGCGGGCCGCAAGTCCTCGGCGGTGCGGCCGTGCATCTTGCCCCAGTGCGGTCGCCCGTCCACTTCCCGGGCGATGGCCTCGACCGCGGAGAAGTACGGCTCGTGATCGCGGCGATGGTACTGGTGCACCGCGATGTACGCCGTGTCCCGACCGTTCGCCGTCGACAGCCACACGTCGTCGCCCGCGGCGAACCGGACCTCGACGGGGAACGCGACCGTGAAACCGGACTTCTCCACCCACGAGTCGATCGCCGCGAGAGTGTCGGGGAGGGCCTCGGTGGGAACCGCGTATTCCATCTCCCGGAACTTGACCCGGCGCTCCGACGCGAAGACGCGGTAGCTGCGATCGGTGAATTCGCGCGCGCTCAGCATGCGCGACGACAACCGGTTGATCTTCGGGATCGCAGCCGGCGCAAGGCCGGCGACCCTGTTGATGCCCTCGAACAGGACGTTGGCGAGCAATTCGTCGTCGACGTAGGCGCGGACCGGGTGGAGGGGAGAGACCGGGGTGTCACCGGGTAGCCGGGTGTTGCGTTTCGTCAGCACGCGGCGGGTGTGCGGAAACCAGTAGAACTCGAAGTGGTCGATCGTGGTGCGGTCGTGGTCGAGCCGGTCGAGGGTGGCGTCCAGTGACTCGGGCTTCTCGACGGCGTGCATCACGTAGTGCGGCACGCACTGGATCGTGACCTTCGAGATAATGCCCACGGCGCCGAGTCCCAGCCGTGCCGCCTCGAACAGTTCGGGGTTCTCGGTGGGGGAGCAGTCGGCCACCGAGCCGTCCGCCAGCACCACCTGCAGGGCGCGGACCTGAGTGGCGAGGCCTCCGAAACGCGCTCCGGTGCCGTGGGTTCCGGTGGACAGCGCACCCGCGATGGACTGCACGTCGATGTCGCCCAGGTTGATCATCGCCAGGCCACGGTGCCAGAGTTGCTCGCTCAGGTCGTGCAGCCGCGTGCCGGCGAGGACGGTGACGAGGGCGCCCGCCGGTTCGTCGAGGGTGACGGATTCGATCCCGGTGAGGGCGTCGAGGCTGACGAGGATCCCGTCGGTGACGGCGACCCCGGTGAAGGAGTGCCCCGACCCCACGGCCTTGACCCGCTGTCCGTGCTCCGCGGCACCGCAGACGAGCGCGCTGAGTTCCTCCACCGAGCGCGGTGTCGCGAAGCGCAGCGGGTTCGCCGTCTCGGTGCCCGCCCAGTTGCGCCATGTGTCCTGTGCCATTCGCCCATCATGAACCTGGACGCTCGTCCAGGCAAATGGCGGGTTGGTCGGGCGTCCGTGTTGGTCACAGGCGAGGCTCCCGCAGGTTCTACGATCAGAGGATGCTGAACAGGCTTCCTGCGGATGAACGTCGTGCCCAACTCGTCGAGTCGGCGCTCGCCATCGCGGAGCAGCGCGGCGTCGCGTCGGTCACGGTGCGTGCCGTGGCGGAGGAGGCGGGCGTCTCGCTCGGGGTGGTGCACTACTGCTTCGAGAGCAAGGAGGAGCTCCTCGCGGCGATGGGCGAGAGCCTGGTTCTGCAGCTCAGCGCGTCGATGCGACTGGCGTTCGGTCAGGTTCGGCACGCGCCGGACCTGCGCGGGATCGACGGTCTGCGCGAACTCCTCCACATCGGGATCAGCGGAATGTGGCCGATCATCGAGGCCACCCCGGACCGCCAGTTGCTGACGTACGAGATCACCGCGCAGGCGTTGCGGCACCGGGCGTCCGGGAGCGAGCGGGCCGGCGACATCGCCGGTCAGCAGTATCGGACCATGGACGAGGAGGCGATCGAGTTCCTCGCCGAGTGCGCCCGCATCGCCGAAGTCGGCTGGGCCACCCCGGTCGAGGCGATCGCGCGGTTCGGGCTGGCCATCCTGGACGGGCTCGTGCTGCGGTGGCTGGTCGACCGCGACAGTGAGGCGATGATCGCGGCGCTGGACGACATGGTGCACGTGATCGCGTCGAAGGCGGTCGAGCAGGCCTGAGCGGGCCCGTTTGATCTGGACAATCGTCCAACTCGATGGTTGACTGGCGTCGCAGACCGATGGAGAAGATTGGACGAACTGTGACGCCCACGCTCGACCGTCTCATCGCCTCGACGACCGAGGTCGACCCGCCGTTGGCCGCACTCGACCTGACCACGCTGCGCGCCAACGCCGCCGACCTGGTGCTGCGTGCGGGCGGCACCCCCGTCCGCGTCGCCAGCAAATCCGTCCGCTGCCGCGCGGTACTCCAGGTCGCACTGGGGGAGAATCTCACCGGGGCCGGCGGGTTCCGCGGGATCATGGCGTATTCGCTGCGCGAGGCGATCTGGCTCGCCCGGCACGGCGCGGACGACATCCTGATGGGCTACCCGACGGCCGACCGCGGGGCACTCGCAGAACTCGCGGCCGATCCCGAACTGCTGAACAGGATCACGTTGATGGTCGACAGCGACGACCACCTCGACTTCGTTCTCGCCGCGGCAGGCACCACGTCCCTCCCGGCCCGGCTGTGCATCGACGTCGACGCCTCGTTGCGGCTCGGGCCGGTCCACATCGGGGTGCGCCGTTCCCCGCTCCGCGAACCGTCCGCCGTCGCCGCGTTCGCGAAGCGCGCCGCGGGGCGGGGATTCGCCGTCGTCGGTGTCATGTTCTACGAAGCGCAGATCGCGGGTCTGCCCGACTCCAGTCCGCCGATCGGCTGGATGAAGCGGGCGTCCGCGAAAGAACTCACGTCCCGTCGCACTGCCGTGGTGAACGCCGTGCAGTCGGAGGTCGGGGTGCTCGAGATCGTCAACAGCGGGGGCACCGGCTCGGTGGAGGTGAGCTCCGCGGACCCGGTCGTGACGGAGGTGACAGCCGGCTCCGGTCTGTACGTCCCGACGCTCTTCGACAAGTACCGCGCGTTCCGTCCGCACCCGTCGCTGTACTTCGCCCTGTCGACGGTCCGGCGGCCGGCACCCGGCATCGCGACGCTGTTCGGCGGCGGCTACATCGCCTCCGGTCCCGCCGGGGGCAGTCGCGTGCCCACGCCGGTGTGGCCGCCGCGGCTGAAGCTACTGCGCAACGAGGGCGCCGGTGAGGTCCAGACCCCGGTGACCGGAAAGGCGGCAGCGGATCTCGGCATCGGCGACCGGGTGTGGTTCCGGCACGCGAAGGCCGGCGAGCTGTGCGAGCGGTTCACCGAGGTGCACCTCGTCGAGTCGGACGGCTCCCGCACCGTGGTGCCCACCTACCGCGGCGAAGATCAGTGCTTCGGCTGACCGGTGAGCCGCATGAAGGCACCCAGCTCGGTCAGACCTTCCGGGGTGCTCGGCATGTACCGCGTCAGCGATTCCGACCGGATGATGATCGCAGCCCACTTGCCGCGGGACACCGCCACGTTCATCCGGTTCCGCGACAGCAGGAACGACATGCCGCGCGGCACGTCCTCGATCGCCGACGCGGTCATCGACACGATGGCGACGGCCGCCTCCCGCCCCTGGAACTTGTCGACCGTACCCACCTCGACCTTGTCGAGGCCGACCGCGGCCAGATCGCGTTCGATCAACCCGACCTGCGCGTTGTACGGCGCCACGACCAGGATGTCGGACTCGCCGAGTGGGCGGGTGCCCTCGAACTCGCTGGGGTCGGTCCAGCCGGAACCGAGCAGCTTCGTGATCCGGTTGACCACCTCCCGCGACTCCTCGGGGGATTGGGTGGCGTTGCCCTGGTGGTCGACGAAGACGGTGTGCACGCCCGGTTCCATGCCGTCGAGTCGTCGTGCGGCACTGGCCGATTCCTGTGAACGCAGCTTGCCGTCGTAGGACAGTGTCGATACGGGCGCGCACAATTCCGGGTGCATCCGCCACGTGCGTTCGAGGAAATATCCCCGGCTCGCGGGCAGCGCCCCGTGCCCCTCGGCGAGCCACCCGAGGGCCGACGCGTCCACCGGTTCCGGGTGGGTGCCCTGGCTGACCTGCGGAAGTTGCTGAGGATCGCCGAGAAGCAGGAGATTGCGGGCCGCGCCGCCCACCGCGATGGTGTTGGCGAGAGCGAACTGCCCGGCCTCGTCGATGACCAGCAGATCGAGGCTGCCCGGCGGAACCCGGTCGGTGTTCGCGAAGTCCCATGCGGTCCCGCCGATCACGCAGCCCGTTCCCTCGGCCTGGTCGATGAAGCCGGGGTAGTCGTTGGAGCTGATGTCGGTCCACGTCGCGGCGCGATGCCGCCCGTCCTTCTTCGCGACGAGTTCGGCGGGGAGCCCGGCCTTCACGACGCCGCCGAGCATGTTCTCGATCACCGAATGCGACTGTGCGACTACGCCGATCCGCCAGTGGTGCTGCTCGACGAGCGCCTTGATCACCCGGGCCCCGGTGTACGTCTTGCCGGTGCCGGGAGGCCCCTGCACCGCGACGTACGAGTCGTCGAGGTCGAGTAGTGCCGCGGTGATCGCGCCCGCGTAATCCGTGCCGTCGACGGGTGGGAGCGGATTCCCGCTCCGGGTGCGCGGGTCGGACCGCCGCAGGATGTCCACCGACGCGCACAGCGGGAGGGCCGGCAGCGGCGAGCACATGCCGTCCGCGGCCACCGCGATGGACGATTCGATCCGGTCGGTCGTGATCGGCGGCCCGGGGGTGATCGCCGTCGGAAGTTGCACGTACTCCTCGCCGTTCAGGAGTTCCTCGACGATCACCACGTCGCGGCGGCGGCCGTCCTTCCCGACGTCGAGCACGTTGACCGTGCACGTTCCCCGTTGCTGCGGATTGTCGCCCGCGACCGCCTCGGGTGCAGGGGTGTCGTACAGCGCGTACATCGTGGTCTTGGGCCCCACCGTGCTCCCGGTCCCGAAACGGCCGGTGAGCTGAAGTCGCCGGCGCAGCTTGCGCTGCCGCGGGCTGCTCTTGTGCCAGTTCTCCTCGACGACCGCGGACGACACCACCAGAACGTCCCGGATGTCCGACAGTTCGTCGTGCGGCACGACCAGCCGGTCGAAGTGCGCCCACCAGAACGGTTTCCGCTCACGGCGGTGATAGCCGACCGCCGCCGCCATGAGCGCGGCCGCCTGCTGGTCGTGTTCCCGGTGCTCGCTCGGTCCGTGCCCGGCGAACTCGCGTAACGCCGCCTCCGTGGGGGTGCATTCCTCGGTCACCGGGGTGGGCCCGTCGCCGGGCGGCCGGAGGGCGACGCCGTGGGTCTCCGCCTGCCCGATCAGCCAGTCGCGCAGCCGCAGCGTGGAATCGCAGTCGTACTCGTTGTAGTCGGCGATGCCCTGCAGCAGCGCGCGTGCCTCGTCCTCCCGGCCGTTGTCGCGGTGATCGCAGTAGTCGGCGTACGCGACCACCGATGCGGCGGCGTTGGTGACGTCGCCGTCGCGCGGCTGCTCCGGCATGTACAGCGGTTCGAGCTTCTTGATGCTGTAGGACCGTTCGCCGATGCGCAGGCACCCGCGCACCACCGGATACAGATCGACGAGGACGTTGTCGCGCAGCAGGGTGTCGACGGTCTCCTCGCCGACGCCGTGCCGTCCCGCCAGCCGCAGCAGCGCCGACTTCTCGTACGCGGCGTAGTGGTAGATGTGCATGTTCGGATACTGCTGACGACGCGTGGTCACGTAGTCGAGGAAGTCGACGAGTGCCTGCCGCTCCTCGGCGCGGTCGTGTGCCCAGAACGGCCGGAACACGGCGGCGTCGGCGGGACCCTCGACCACGCCGAAGAGGTATTCGAGACCCCAGTCCGTGGATCCGTTCTCGGCCCAGAGCGGGTCTCCCTCGAAGTCGAAGAAGATGTCGCCGTCGTCCGGTTCCGGCAGCCCGCCCAGCGCCTGCGGGGCGTACACCTGGAACTCGGGGATGCCCGAGGACTCTTGGCGCAACTGCAGGGCGGCCTGAGCGCGAAGCGATTCCAGGGTGCGCTCGGGCAGGCCCTCGACGCTGCCCGTATGCGCGGCGAGGGCGTCGAGAGTGCCGATCCCGGCCGCGATCAGCCGGCTCCGCTGCGTCGTGCGCATTCCGGCCACCAGCAGGAGGTCGCGGTGCTGCTCCACCTCCGGGGTGCACGTGTCGCACCGGCCGCACGCCGTGTACCGGGGGTCGCCCCACTCCGCGAGGGACTGCTCGTCGCGGTGCTCGTCGAGAATTCGCTCGAGCGAGGAGCGTCGCGCGGAGTACACGGGAACGATGTCGCCGAGCGAGTGCGCCGAGTCGCTGTCGTCGCCGAGCAGCAGGTGGACGTCCGGTGAGGTCGGGATCCCGTTGTCGGCCAGTGCTTCCGCGTACGCGGCGAGCTGGAGCAGGGCCGACACCTTCGCGTGCCGGGACAGTTTGGTGTCGTGGACGGCATACGTGTCGCCGTCGCGAACGAGGAAATCGCAGAAACCCAGGAAGCGGCCGTCGAAGAACGTCCCCTGGTACACGACGTCGGCGCCGCCGCGGATCGCCTCCACGGTGGCCAGGTTCGCCTCGAACAGTCCCACCGCGGTGTACTCGGGACGGTCCATCGTGACCACCCCGTCGCCGTACTCGGCGCGGAACTGCTCGAGCCGGCGATGTTCGTGAGCATCGCCCAGGCTCGACGTCCGTTTCAGCATGGGGTCGTCGTCGACGGACATGGTGGCGGAACCGGCCCCGGCGAGCCCGAGCGTGGCGTCCAACCGGCGCAGCAACGCGAACTCGCAGGTGGCGGCCGCGGAGAGGTCGCTGGCGCTGTAGACGATGGTGTCGTCGAGGAGGAACACAGCTACGTCCCCAGTTCTGCCGGTGAGTTCACCCGGCCGATTGTGCCATCGGGGTGCGACAGAGCCAGAATGGCAGCCATGCCCTTCTTCGACGGCCACTCCGGACGAGTCCACTACCGGCACTGGAGCGCGGTGGGAGGACCCGCCGCGCAGCTGGTGTTTCTCCACGGCATGGGGCAGCACACGGGTCATTACCACCGGTTCGCGCGCGGACTCACGCCCGCCGGAATCGGGGTGTGGGGAATCGACCAGGCCGGTCACGGACTGTCCGAAGGCGACCATCCGGGATCCGTGGCGGACCTGGCGGAGGACGCCGCGCTTCTCACCGGCCTCGCCGGCAGGCCCGCACCGGATGTTCCGCTCGTGCTCATGGGGCATTCGCTCGGTGCCGCGGTCTCGATGGAACTTCTCGCGTCCGGTGACGCCGGTTTCCGGTGCGCGATTCTGTGCGGGACACCGAAGACCGCAGCCGTGCAGCAGACGGCGGATGCGCTCGAATCACTCGGGATACCGCTGCTCGCGGTCCACGGCGTGGACGACCGCATCGCACCGATCGACCCCGTCCGGGACTGGGCGGCGGGGATCGGAGGCCTCGAATTCCGGGAGTTCGACGACGCCGGACACGACCTGCTCCACGAGAAGGTCCACGCGACCGTGACCGCGGTGGTCCGCGACTTCATCCTCGGCGCTGCGCGCCCGTGAGTGGTCGAGGAGTCTCCGGACTCCTCGACCACTCACGGGCGGCGGAGCCGCCTACGCGTAGATGGCCTCGATGGCCGCGCCGTGCTCCTTGTGGATGACGTTCCGCTTGAGCTTCAGCGTGGGCGTGAGCTCACCGGTCTCCTGCGTGAAGTCGACCTCGAGGATGCGGTACTTCTTGATCCGCTCCGGGTTGGACACCTTCGTGTTGCCCTCGGCCACGGCCTCGTCGATCTCGGCGACCAGGTCGGGGTTCTTCACCAGTTCGGACACCGGGGTGTCGGCGGCCAGTCCGTGGCGTTCCTTCCAGCCCGGCAGGGTTTCGGAGTCGAGGGTGATGAGCGCGCCGATGAACGGCTTGCCGTCACCGACGACGAGGCACTGGCTGATCAGCGGGTGCGCGCGGAGTGCGTCCTCGAGGACCGCAGGCGCGACGTTCTTGCCGCCCGCGGTGACGATGATTTCCTTCTTGCGGCCGGTGATGGAGATGTAGCCCTCTTCGTCGATCGAGCCGAGATCGCCGGTGTGGAACCAGCCGTCCCGGATCGAATCCGCGGTGGCCTGCTCGTTGTGCCAGTAACCGCCGAACACCACGGGACCCGTCAGGAGCAGTTCGCCGTCCTCACCGATCTTCGCGGCATGGCCGTCGATCGGCTTGCCGACGGTGCCGACCTTCTGTGCGCGGGTGGTGTTCACGGAGATGGCGGCGCTCGTCTCCGTGAGGCCGTAGCCCTCGTACACCGGGACGCCGATGCCGCGGAAGAAGTGACCGAGGCGTGCACCGAGTGCGGCGCCACCGGAGACGGCGCGGTCGCACTCGCCGCCGAGGGCGGTGCGCAGCTTCGAGTAGACGAGCTTGTCGAACAGGGCGTGCTTGAGCTTGAGGCCCAGCCCGGCGCCGCCGTTGTCCTGCGCCTCGCTGTACGCGATGGCCGTGGCGGACGCCTTCTCGAAGATGCTGCCCTTGCCGCCGTCGTACGCCTTCTGCTTGGCGGAGTTGTAGACCTTCTCGAACACCCGCGGCACCGACAGGATGAAGTGCGGCTTGAACGCGGCGAACTGGTCGAGCAGCGTGGTGAGGTCGGCGGTGTGCGCGACCGTGACCTTGGCGTCGAACGCACCGAAGGAGATGGCGCGGGCGAAGACGTGCGCGAGGGGCAGGAACATCAGGGTGCGCCTGCCTGCGTACATCGCGTCGCTGAGCGCCAGCTTCACGGCCGCGGACTCCGCGTAGAAGTTGGAGTGCGTCAACTGCACGCCCTTGGGGCGGCCCGTGGTGCCCGACGTGTAGATGAGGGTCGCGGGGGAGGACGCGCGCACCTGGTGACGACGCTCGTGCAACTGCTCGTCGGTGACGCCTTCGCCGCGCTTCGACAGTTCGTCGATCGCGCCGCCCTCGATCTGCAGAACCTCACGCAGGTCCGGCGCGGCGTCGGTGACGACCTTCAGCGCGTCGGCCTGCTTGGCGTTCTCGACGACCAGCAGCGACGTGCCGGAGTCTTCGAGGATCCACTTGGCCTGATCGGGTGCGGACGTTTCGTAGATGGCGACGGTGCACCCGCCTGCCGTCCAGATCGCGTAATCGATGACGACCCACTCGTACCGGGTCGCCGACAGGATCGCGACGCGGTCACCGAGCTCGACGCCGGAAGCGATGAGGCCCTTCGCGACGGCGGAGACCTGCTCCGCGAACTCCGCGGCGGTGACGTCTACCCACCCACCGTTGCCGGGGCGCTTGAACGGAACGAACTTCGGGTCTTCCTCGGCATGACGGAAGACCGTGTCCGCCATGGAGGCGTCCTCCGGAATTGAGAACGACTGCGGTACCGAGAATTCACGCACTATGACCCCTCCACTGAAACGACATGACGGATGTGCATTCGATCACATTTGTCCCAGTTTCGCACCAGGGTCGATGTCCGTTATGTGTATTTCGTGTCTGACCAGCGGAGATAAGTGTAACTCGGCGTAAACTGATAACTCAGGCGGCCTCTTCCAGACGGCGCGAGTTGGCTGACAGCCAGCGCCGGATCGCGTAGTTCAACTGGTCCGGATCGACACCGAGTTCGGTGGCGGTCGCCTCGAGAATCTCCTCGGCGAGGCCGTCGTCGGTGGCTTCCGAAATGCCGAGCGCGCCGCTGATGAACACGTCCGCCACCCGATTCGGCCGGACCCCGGGGATCCCGGCGAGCATCAGGAAATGCGCCCACGTGACGTCGCTGCTCTCACCGCACACCTCGATCCACGCGTCGTGGATCTGCTCCAGGGCGGCTTCGTCCCGGGCGGCCTCGAGAAGGTCGTCGATGCTGTTGATCCGGAGCTGGTGTAGTCGCTCCGCCGCCAGCTGGATGTGGCGCGCTTCGATCGGCACACCGGTCGCGGAGTACCGCCTCTTGTACGAACCGACCTTGCCCGCCCACTGATCCGAGCTGCCCGCCTCCTCGAACGTGCGGAGAAGGTCGCGCGCGCCGTCGGTGAGGGGTTGATCGGGGTGCGCCCGCCGGTACGCCAGATAGCGGTCGACGACGGCGACCTCGCTGTGCCCGGCGCTCGACTGCACCGATTCGATGATGCAGAGAGCGAGGCTGTGCCGGTAGGCATCGGAGGTGACCCAGCCGGACGGGTCTCCCAATCGGTCGAGGCACGCGGTGACGACGGTTTCGACGGTATCGGCAGAGACGGTCACGAGATCCTCCAAAGGCAGTCTGTTCTGTGCTCTGTCCGGTGTATCGACAGGGCCTCCGGGAACGTTGCACTGGAGCTGAAGATTCCTCGAGAACCACCGTCAGTGGTGGGCCAAAAGGTCTGTGACCTCGCTGTCCGAGAGTTGATGGAAATCGTCGTACGCGTTGCCGACTCCGCCGAGATCGGCCGGGATGTACGGGCAGACCACCTCGTCGGCGGTCACGCGCAGACGTCCGACGGCCTCCGGGGCCGCCACGGGGACCGCGACGATCACGCGTGCCGCGCCCAGCTTCTTCACCGATTGGCAGGCCACCGCCGCGGTCGCGCCCGTGGCCATGCCGTCGTCGACGAGGACGGCCGTGCGGCCCTTGAGCGACACGCGCGGTTTCCCGCCGCGCAGCACCCGCGCCCGCCGTTCGAGTTCGCGGCGCTCCTTCGCCTCGACCATGGCGAGTGCGGTCTTGCTGATCCGGGCGATGCGGATGACGTCGTCGTTGATCACCCGGGATTCACCCTCACCGATGGCGCCCATGGCGAGTTCCGGCTGCCACGGGACACCCAGTTTGCGGACGAGGACCACGTCGAGGGGCGCAGACAGGGCGGCAGCGATCTCGAACGCGACGGGGACGCCGCCCCGCGGCAGACCGAGCACCACCAGATCGGTGCCGCGCAGGTGCTCCAATGCGGCGGCCAGTCTGCGGCCGGCGTCGGCGCGACTGGTGTACAACATCGAACGCTCCGTGATCGAGGAGAACGGTTCGTCTCCGACGCTACTCCCGATCGGGCCGTTCAGATCTCGCTGACGGTGAATCGGCGCAGGGCGAGGGCGGGGTTCTTCTCCCGCACCTCGGTGATCCGCTCCGCGCTGACCGCCGCGACCGCTGTACCCACCCGCTCACCGAGGGAGGCGAGGGTCACGCCCATCGGATCGACGATCATGCTGTTGCCGGCCCCGGTGCGCGCGCTCTGGTCGGCGGCGGCCACGTACACGGTGTTTTCGATGGCGCGTGCCCGCACGAGAGTGGACCAGTGGTCCTCCTTCAACGGTCCGGGCACCCACTGTGCGGGCAGCAGCAGCACGTCGGCGCCCGCGTCGACGATGCGGCGGGTGACCTCGGGGAACCGGAGATCGTAGCAGGTCTGCATGCCGAACGTGAGGCCGTCGACGGCGAAGGTCTCCGGGGCGCCGATCTCCCCGGCGCGGATGACGTCGGATTCCTTGTAGCCGAACGCGTCGTACAGGTGGAGTTTGCGGTAGGTGGCGACGATGTCGCCGCCCGGTCCGAGCGCGACGAGGGTGTTGGAGATGTGATCGTCCCCGGGCAACTGCTCGTTGACCCCGGCAATCAGGTGGACCTCGAGTTCCTTCGCGGTCGCGGCCAGCCCGCTGACGAACTCGCCGTCCAGGCCCTCGGCCGACTCGACGATCCGCTCGTCCGTTCTCGGCGCCGTGAACATCGCGTACTCCGGCGCCACCACCACCTTCGCGCCGCGGCCCGCGGCCTCGGCGGCGAGCGTGCGGAGGGTGCGCAGGTTCTCCTGCTTGTCCTGACCGGGAGCGAACTGAATGACAGCGACATCGACCATGCCGTCCACGCTAGGCGACGAGGTGCGGCAGGTGTCTCCCGTCCCGGTCGCCGCGTATTTCCGCGGCGTGGCGATGCACTGTGGACTCGTGCACTAAACTGCTGGTCAATGAGTGATATCGAGCGTGACCCCGAACCCCCCACTTTTGCCGACCTCGACATCGATGATCGGGTCTTGAAGGCACTGTCCGATGTGGGCTACGAGTCGCCCTCGCCGATCCAGGCAGCCACCATTCCGCCCCTCCTCGCCGGCAACGACGTCGTCGGCCTGGCGCAGACCGGCACCGGCAAGACCGCTGCGTTCGCGGTACCGATCCTCTCGAAGATCGACCTGACGCAGAAGTCGCCGCAGGCGTTGGTTCTCGCGCCGACGAGGGAACTGGCGCTGCAGGTCGCGGAGGCGTTCGGCAAGTACTCCGCCCATATTCCGGGCCTGCACGTCCTGCCCATCTACGGCGGTCAGAGCTATGGCGTCCAGTTGTCGGGGCTGCGGCGCGGCGCTCACGTCGTGGTGGGCACGCCCGGTCGGGTGATCGACCACCTGGAGAAGGGCACGCTCGACCTGTCCAAGCTCTCGTACCTCGTCCTGGACGAGGCCGACGAGATGCTGAAGATGGGTTTCCAGGAGGACGTCGAGCGCATCCTCGCCGACACTCCGGAGTACAAGCAGGTGGCGCTGTTCTCGGCGACGATGCCGGGGGCCATCCGCAAGATCTCGAAGCAGTACATGCACGACCCCGTCGAGATCACGATGAAGTCGAAGACGTCGACGGCCTCCAACATCTCGCAGCGGTACGTCCAGGTGGCGCACCAGCGCAAGCTCGACGCCTTGACGCGTGTCCTCGAGGTCGAGGACTTCGAGGCGATGATCATCTTCGTGCGCACCAAGCAGGCCACCGAAGACCTCGCGGAACGACTGCGCTCGCGCGGATTCTCCGCGTCGGCGATCAACGGCGACATCGTGCAGGCGCAGCGTGAACGGACCATCGGCCAGCTCAAGAGCGGCGCCCTCGACATCCTCGTGGCCACCGATGTGGCCGCGCGTGGTCTGGACGTGGACCGCATCTCCCACGTCGTCAACTACGACATCCCGCACGACACGGAGTCGTACGTCCACCGGATCGGCCGCACCGGTCGCGCCGGGCGCGCCGGCGAGGCGCTGCTGTTCGTGGCGCCGCGCGAGCGTCACCTGCTCAAGGCCATCGAGAAGGCGACCCGTCAGCCGCTGGCCGAGATGCAGCTGCCCAGCGTCGACGACGTCAACGCGCAGCGTGTGGCCAAGTTCGGCGACTCGATCACCGAGAGCCTCACGTCCGACAACCTGGCGTTGTTCCGCAAGATGATCGAGGACTACGAGCAGGAGCACGACGTCCCGCTCGCCGACATCGCCGCCGCGCTCGCGGTGCAGTCGCGCGACGGTGAGGCGTTCCTCATGGCGCCCGAACCGCCGCCCGCGCCCCGCCGCGAGCGTGAGCCCCGCGAACGCCCGGCGCGCCGTTTCGACGACGGCCCCCCGACGCGGTCGCGTGGACCGGAGGGCCAGGAGCTCGCGACGTACCGCATCGCGGTCGGCAAGCGGCACCGTGTGGTGCCCGGTGCGATCGTCGGTGCCATCGCGAACGAGGGTGGGCTGCGGCGCAGCGACTTCGGGCACATCAGCATCCGCCCGGACCACAGCCTGGTGGAGTTGCCCGCCGACCTGTCCAGCGAGACCCTCGAAGCCCTGCGCCGTACCCGGATCTCCGGTGTGCTGATTCAGCTGCAGCCCGATTCGGGTCCGCCGTCGGCTCGGCCGCGCGGTGGCCGCGACGATCGGGCAGGCGGAAAGTTCCAGCGCGACCGGGACAGCCGGAAAAGGCCGCGCGAGTAGTTCTCGCGCGGCCGTCCCGAACGGGATCCCCGGCGATTACGCCGGGGGAGCGGGAGCCGGGGCGGGCTGTGCCGCCTCGGCGGGCAGCGGCCCCTCCTCGGGAACGAAGAACGAACCGACGGTCGGCAGCACGTAGCACGTCGCGTTGGTGTAACCGACGGTGCCGAAGATCGATGCCACGACGGTGCCCGGCCCCGTCGTCACGACCTTGTTCAGCGCCGGGTAGCCGCCGTCGGTGACGCCGTCGAGGGGCAGGATTCCGCTGGCGCCGGTGTTGGTGTTGATCCACGCGACGTTGAGTCCCGACGACTTCACGACACCGGGGTACGCGGAGAGAGCCTGGAAGCTGATCTCGTTGGCCTTCACCTCGGCGGTGGGCCCGGTGGTGCCCGACGCCAGCGTCAGCGTGACCGGTGCGACGGTGCCGCAACCCACGGTCGGTGCGGTGTAGAGGAACGGCGTGTACGCGCCCGCGACATCATGCAGCACGGTCGACGTGGCCAGCGCCTCGACCGCGGCCTTCTCCTCGGGCTTGTCGGCCTGGGTGCGCAGTTCGGCGAGTCCGGGGACGTCCGGGGTGGCCGGTTCCGCCGCTGCCGTGCCCGAGAGGCCGAAAGTCGCCGCGATACCGACCGTTGCCGCCGCGATCGTGCGTCGCATCACGCTCATACCGTCCACCTGAACTCCTCGTTGTCTCGTCCGGGCAGCTCTGCAGCGCGCCCGAGCGGAGAATTTACCCGAGAGAGTGGAAACAGTCAGGACCAGCTGCCGCCGCCGGCCAGCGTATCGGCGCGTGCACCGTCGAGGGATTGCCGGATGATGTCGGCGTGACCGGCGTGCCGGGCGAGTTCCTCGATCTGGTGCAGCAGCATGTAGCGGACCGTGAAGGTGACTCCCGACGCCATCCACTGCGCCACGTCGGCGGGCAGGTCGACGTCGCGATCCAGATCGGTTTCGGCTGCGACCGCGGCCTCGGTGGCGCGCTGTGCGTCGTCCAAGCGGGCGAGGAGAACGTCGACGGTCTCGTCCTCGGCGACGTTCCATGCGGCCATCCACGCTGCCACCGGATCGTCGCCGACATCGCGCGGGGCCCCGGTGATGCGGGAGGTCATCGCCTCCTCGCCGTCGATCACGTGCTTGAGGAGTGACGCCAGGCTCAACTCGCTGGCGCTGGGCACACTGCGGGCCTGCTCCTCGGTCAGCCCGGACAGCGCGTTGCGGAAGGCGGTGCGCTGGTTGTCCAGCATGAGGAGAAGGAGTCCGCGCTCGTCGGAGATGAGGTTCTGGGTGCTGGGTGATTCGGTCATGCACCCAGTGTGGCGGCAATAGCGGACACCTACTGTCCTCGATCGACACGCTGCGCGCGTCCCCAGCGGTTCGGGCAGGACCGACCTACGATCGAGGCACGTGTCCGGGGAACGCCCCTGTTCCTGTGATCGAGTCGCGAACCGAGGTGCTTATGCCCCTGGAAGATTCGTCGTCGGCCTTCGCCGACCCGTCCGGGGAGGGCGCGGCCCCGCCGGAGCACGACCTGGAAGGCCACATCATCGAGGCCCGGTCCGAGGACTTCTTCCACGCCAGAGAACTGCAGGTGGACAGCGAGTGGTTCAAGACCGCGGTGTTCTACGAGGTTCTGGTCCGCGCGTTCTTCGATTCCTCCGGCGACGGAACGGGCGATCTCCGGGGGCTGACGTCCAAACTCGACTACCTGTCCTGGCTCGGCGTCGACTGCCTGTGGCTGCCACCGTTCTACGATTCGCCGTTGCGCGACGGCGGATACGACATCCGCGACTTCCGCGCCGTGCTCCCCGAGTTCGGGACGGTCGACGACTTCGTCCAGCTGTTCGATCAGGCGCACCGTCGCGGGATCAGAGTCATCACGGACCTGGTCATGAACCACACGTCCGACACGCACGCATGGTTCCAGGAGTCGCGCGCCGACCCCGACGGCCCGTACGGCGACTTCTACGTGTGGTCGGACCGTGACGAAGGGTATCCGGAGGCGCGCATCATCTTCGTCGACACGGAGACGTCCAACTGGACGTGGGATCCGGTGCGCAAGCAGTACTACTGGCATCGCTTCTTCTCCCATCAGCCGGACCTGAACTACGACAATCCCGACGTCCAGGACGCGATGATCGACGTGCTGCGGTTCTGGTTGGACCTCGGAATCGACGGCTTCCGGTTGGACGCCGTGCCCTATCTGTTCGAGCGGGAGAGCACCAACTGCGAGAACCTGCCCGAGACCCATGCGTTTCTCAAGAAGTGCAGGGCAGTCATCGACGCCGAGTACCCGGGGCGGGCACTGCTCGCCGAAGCCAACCAGTGGCCGTCGGACGTCGTGGAGTACTTCGGGGAACCGGACGTGGGCGACGAGTGCCACATGGCGTTCCACTTCCCGCTGATGCCTCGCATCTTCATGGCCGTGCGGCGGCAGAACCGGTTCCCGATCTCCGAGATCCTCGCGCAGACCCCACCGATTCCGAGCTCGTGCCAATGGGGAATCTTTCTCCGGAACCACGACGAGCTGACGCTCGAAATGGTGTCGGACGAGGAGCGCGACTACATGTATTCCGAGTACGCACAGGATCCGCGGATGAAGGCGAACATCGGCATCCGCCGACGTCTCGCTCCGTTGCTCGAGAACGACCGCAACCAGCTCGAGCTGTTCACCGCGCTGCTGCTGAGCCTGCCGGGTTCGCCCGTCCTCTATTACGGGGACGAGATCGGCATGGGCGACAACATCTGGCTCGGCGATCGGGACTCGGTGCGCACGCCGATGCAGTGGACTCCCGACCGCAACGCCGGATTCTCCCGCGCCGACCCGGCGCGAATGTACTTGCCGGTCATCATGGATCCCACGTACGGCTACCAGTCGGTGAACGTCGAGGCGCAGATGAACTCGACCAACTCGTTGCTGCACTGGACCCGGCGCCTGATCCAGGTCCGCAAACAGCATCCGGCGTTCGGAACGGCGTCGTTCACCGAACTCGGCAGCGCGAACCCGGCCGTCCTGTCGTATGTTCGGGAGACGCCGCCGAGCCAGGACCGGCCGTACAGCGACGTCATTCTGTGCGTCAACAACCTGTCCAGGTTCCCGCAGGCGGTGATCCTGGACCTCACCCAGTTCGCCGGCCGAATTCCCGTGGAGCTCACCGGTTCCGTTCCCTTCCCCTCCATCGGGGAGGACGGGTACATGATCACACTCCCCGGTCACGGATTCTTCTGGTTTGCGCTGGAACCGGATCCGAAGTCCGACGGCGCGGTGAGCGGCCACCCGGTCAGCAGCGAAGCGGAACAGGCGGTGCAGCAGTGAACGAACCCAGCAGTGAACGCATTCCCGACGAGACCCTCGAGCGGCAACTCGTCCGTTGGTTGCCGGACCGGCGGTGGTTCGCCGCCAAGGGCACCACCATTTCGGCGGTGCGGATCCTGCTGCGCCACGAGCTGATGGCGGTCTCCGGCTTCTCCGCCGAGCATCTCCTGGTGTCGGTGGAGTTCGAGGCGGGGCCGCCGCAGGTGTACCAGATACCGCTGGGGTTCCGCAGTCATCTACCCGAGGACCTCGAGCCGTGGGCGCTGCCGGACGGCGACGGAAACATCATGATCGCGTACGACGGCCTGCACGATGCCGAGATCATCACCCTGTATGCCGACTTGCTGTCGGAGGCCGAGGGTTCCGGGCCGGTGCAGTTGAAGACCGTGCCGGGCACGATGATCGAAGCGGGGCTCCGCGGGCGGACGCTCGGCGCGGAGCAGTCGAACACGTCGGTGGTGCTGGGGGAGAAGCTCCTGATGAAGATCTTCCGTCTGGTCACGCCGGGGGTGAACCCGGACGTCGAACTCCACCTCGCGCTCGCCGAGGCGGGCTGCGAGTACGTGGCGACGCTGCGGGCGTGGATGGAGACGGACGTGGCCGGGATTCTGACCACCCTTGCGATGGTGCAGGATTTCGAGGCCAACTCGGCGGACGGGTGGAGCATGGCGCTCGGCAGCGTCCGCGACCTCCTGATCGAAGCGGATCTCCACGCCGCGGAGTTGGGGACGGACTTCGCCGGTGAGTCCTACCGGATGGGCGCCGCGGTCGCCGAGGTGCACGCGACCCTGGCGCGTGCGCTCGGGGCGGAGGAACGACAGGTGGCGTCGACGACCGTGGAGGCGATGACGCGCAGGCTGGACGCCGCCACCTCGATCGTTCCCGAACTGGGAGAGGTGGCCTCGGCGGTGCGGGGCAAGTTCGCCGAGGCGGAAGCTCTGGGCGCCACCACCGTCCAGCGGATTCACGGCGACCTCCACCTCGGTCAGGTGCTGCGGACGCCGGAGCGGTGGCTGCTGATCGACTTCGAGGGGGAGCCCGCCAAGACGCTCGACGAGCGCCGGGAACGGGACAGTCCGTTGCGGGACGTCGCGGGAATGCTGCGGTCGTTCGACTACGCCGCTCACCACCTGCTGGCCGATTCGGTGCCGATGGGAGCGATGGGGGCGGCGTCGCAGCGGGACTTCCGCGCGAGGGAGTGGGCACAGCGCAACGCCGACGCCTTCTGCGAGGGCTATTCCTCCGTGTCGGGCACCGACCCGCGTGAGGCGGCGGCGTTGCTGCGGGCTTACGAACTCGACAAGGCGGTGTACGAGACCGTGTACGAGGCGCGGAACCGCCCGCATTGGATCGGCCTGCCCCTCTCGGCCATTCGCAGACTCACCGGAGTACCTCGGTGAGGGTGGGGGACGACACCGTGCCCGTGTCGAACTGAGTGCGATACAGCTCCTCGTACCGGCCGCCCGCGGCGAGCAGTTCGGAGTGGGTGCCGCGTTCGACGATGCGCCCGGCCTCGACCACGAGGATCAGATCGGCGGCGCGGACGGTTGACAGCCGGTGCGCGATCACCACCGCGGTCCGTCCGGCGAGGGCTTCGCCCAGCGCCTCCTGGACGGCGGCCTCGGACGTGGAGTCGAGGTGCGCCGTTGCCTCGTCGAGGATGACCACCCGCGGATGCGCGAGCAGCAGGCGCGCGATGGTCAGCCGCTGGCGTTCGCCTCCCGACAGCCGGTAGCCGCGTTCGCCGACCACTGTGTCGAGGCCGTCGGGCAGGGCGGCGACGAGGTCGGTGAGCCGCGCCCGTTCCAGCACCTCCGCGAGTTCGGCCGGCGTGGCGCCCGGGCGGGCGAGCAGGAGGTTGGCCCGCACGGTGTCGTGGAAGAGGTGCCCGTCCTGAGTCACCATGCCGACGGTGGCCCGCACGGAGTCGGCGGTCAGGTCGCGCACGTCCACCCCGCCGAGTTTCACCGAGCCGGCGTCTGCGTCGTAGAGCCGGGGAACCAGTTGGGCGATGGTGGACTTGCCTGCTCCGGACGATCCCACCAGCGCGACCATCTGCCCGGGTTCGGCGCGGAACGACAGCTGGTGCAGCACGTCGACGCCGCCGCGGGTGTCGAGGGTCGCGACCTCTTCGAGCGACGCCAGCGACACCTTGTCGGCCGAGGGGTATGCGAACTCGACGGAGTCGAACTCCACCGACACGGGGCCCTCGGGCACCGCGACCGCGTCGGGCTTCTCCGCGATCAGCGGCTTCAGGTCGAGGACCTCGAAGACGCGCTCGAAGCTCACCAGCGCGCTCATCACGTCCATGCGTGCGCTGGCCAGTGCGGTGAGGGGCGAGTACAGCCGGGTCAGCAACATCGCCATCGCGACGACGGCACCCGCGTCGAGTTGTCCGCGCAGTGCGTAGAACCCGCCCAGCCCGTAGACGAGCGCCAGCGCGAGAGCGGACACGAGAGTGAGCGCGGTGACGAACACCGACTGCAGCATCGCCGTGCGGACGCCGATGTTCCGTACCCGCCGGGCACGGACCGCGAACTCGGCGGACTCCTCGGACGGGCGGCCGAACAGCTTCACGAGTGTGGCACCCGGTGCCGAGAACCGCTCCGTCATCTGAGTGCTCATCACCGAATTGTGGTTGGCTGCCTCACGATTGAGTTGCGCCAGCCGCGCTCCCATCTTGCGGGCGGGCAGGACGAAGATCGGCAACAGCAGCAGCGCGCACAGCGTGATCTGCCAGGAGATCCCGATCATCACGATGAGCGTGATGCCGAGCGTGACGAGGTTGGACACCACGCCCGACAGCGTGTCGCTGAACGCGCGCTGCGCACCGATCACGTCGTTGTTGAGGCGGCTGACCAGCGCGCCGGTGCGAGTGCGGGTGAAGAACGCGATCGGCATCCGCTGCACGTGGTCGAACACGGCGGTCCGCAGGTCGAGGATCAGGTTCTCACCGATGCTCGCGGACAGCCACCGCGTCCACAGGGCGAGTGCGGATTCGAGTACGGCGATGACCGCGATGAGCGCCGCGAGGCGCACGACGACGGACACCGCGTCGCCCCCGACGATGGCGTTGACGACACGGCCCGCCAGCACCGGGGTGGCCACGGCCAGCGCGGCCGTGACGACGCTGAGCAGCAGATACCACCCGAGGCTGCGTCGACGCGGCAGGGCGAATCGGGCTATCCGCCGCAACGTCGTGCGGGAGAAGGGTCGACGATCCTCTTGGGCGTGCATCGCGTTGTACATCGCGTTCCACGCCGTGACTTCCATGCTCATGCCAGCGGCCTCCTGTCGCTATCCCCCCACGGTAGAGCCGGGGTATGACACGACGGTAGAACCTCAACGTTACTCGAGGTCAAGCTGCGGGCGGGAAGCGCTACTTCGCGACGTCCACGACCACCCGCGTCGGATCGGACAGGGCCGACACCGTGAAGGGACGGTCCGGTCGGGTCACGCCGATGAACGACTGCGTGACACCTTCGAACACGAGCGCGCCGTTCACCTCGGTCACCGTGCCGCCGGGAACACCGGGCACCGGGTTGGGGCCCGAGTACCCCTCCACATCGCTGTCGAACGGGTACGCCGAGCCGTCGATCTGCACCTGCAGGATGCCGTTGCCCGACACCGGGATCGTCTTGCCGCTGCCGTCCTGCACCGCCTCGTCCACGTATGCGACCCGCCAGCCCGGCGTGCCCTTGCCGCCGAGTTCGTACACCACGCGGTCGAATCCCTCGTGCTCGCCGACGCGGACGTCGGTGACCGTGAGCTTCGCGGACTCGGACGCCGCGGACGATTTCGGCGACGCGTCCGTCGGGATCGGCGCCGACTCGGATTCGAGGGCGCTGCTGGTGGTGGCGGCCGCGGCCGGTGACGTCGCCGCCACACTGCTGGCGGAGTTCGACTCCGAGCATCCGGTGAGCGTCAGGGTCAGGGCGCAGGCGGCGAACGCGGCGAAAGGACCGATCCGGTGGTTGATCATGATCCGATCGTAAGCCGGGGCCGATCAGACACGAGGAAGCCCCTGGCGTGGCGTCGCGATCGCGTCCAGGTACAGCCAATTGCCGTCCTCCCGGACGAATCGGCTGTTCTCGTGCAGCGATTCGCGGTGGCCGTCCAGTACGTAGTGCGCGCGGAACTCGACGGTGCCGGTGGTGTCGAGCAGTCCGCCGCCGCTCGTGCCCAGGATGTCGAGGCGGGTCCAGCGCTGCTCCGGATCGAGGTCGAGAGTCCTGGGCCGCGTGCTCGGATGCCACGTCGCGAGCAGGTAGTCGGCATCCAGCACGGCGAACGCGCTGAACCGTGATCGCATGAGGCGTTCGGCCGTGGGCGCCGTCGTCTCGCCGCGGTGATACCTCCCGCAGCACTCGTCGTACGGTTCACCGAGCAGACAGGGGCATCGAGCGGTCACGGTTCCAGTATGGACGGCGGTCACACGAGTTTGTGGGCGCGGTCCTTCCAGTACGGCGCGCGGAGTTCCCGCTTGAGGATCTTGCCGGTGGGGTTGCGGGGCAGCAGATCGACGATGTCGACCGTCGTCGGGCACTTGAACTTCGCCAGACGCTGGCGGGTGTAGTGGATCAGCTCGTCCGGTTCGATACTCGTCCCGGTCACCGGCACCACGACAGCCTTGACCGTCTCACCCCAGTGGTCGTCGGGCACGCCGATCACCGCCACCTCCGCCACCGCCGGATGCTCGACGAGCACCCGTTCGATCTCGGGGGAGTACACGTTCTCACCGCCGGTGATGATCATGTCCTTCAGCCGGTCCTCGATGAACACGAAACCGTCGGCGTCCGCGCGTCCCATGTCGCCGCTGCGCAACCATCCGTCGGCGGTGACGGCCTCCGCCGTCGCCTCGGGCTTGCCGAGATACCCGGGCGTGCGTTGTTCCGAACGCCACCACAATTCCCCCGTCTCGCCGGGGGCGACGTCCTCGGCGGTGGCCGGGTCCACGATGCGCATCTCCACACCGGGAATGGGCTGGCCCGCCGACGCCATCCTCTCCTCCTGCGCCGGGTCGCGATGCACCTCGGGCAGCAGAGCGGTGACGACACCCGCGCACTCGGTCATTCCGTAGACCTGGACGAACTCCGTCTCCGGCCAGGCCGCGAGCGCGCTGCGCAGCAACGGCAGCGGCATCGGCGCCGCGCCGTACGTGATGCGATGCAGCGCGCTGAACGCGGCCACGGCCTGCTCGCCCGCGGCCAGCACTCCGGCGATCACCGGCGGCACCAGGAACGCGATGTTCGCACCCGCCGCGAGCGCGCCGAACAGGGACGGGGCGTCGGCCTCCCTGGTGAAGTGGCATCGGGCGCCGGCGTGCACGCCCATGATCGCGTAGCAACTGCCGCCGACGTGGAACAGCGGCATGGCGACGAGCAGGCAGTCGTCGTGCCGCGCGGGCAGGATCTCGAGCACGGCGGCGCTGTGGGCGATCAGGTTGCGGTGGGTCAGCTGAACCCCCTTCGGCCTGCCGGTGGTTCCCGAGCTGTACAGGATCAGGGCGGTCGCATCCGCTCCGACCTCCGGTGGCGACGACAGCACGGACGCCTCGGCGAGCCACGGCTCGAACTCGTCGTGCTCTCCGCCGACGGTGATGATCTGCTCGATGCCGGTCAGCCGGTCGCGCAGTGCCATGACCTGTTGCAGGAACTCGTTGCCCACGAACAGGATCCGCGCCCCGGAATCGTTGATCACGTAGTCGAGTTCCTCACCGGCCAATCGCCAGTTGGGGACTGCGGCGGCCGCGCCGAGGAGCGAGGCGGCGTAGGTGACCTCGAGGCAGGACAGATGGTTCTTGTCGACGAACGCGACCGTGTCGCCCGCCCCGATTCCGCCCTCCGCCAAGGCTCCCGCGATGTGCAGGATCCGGTCGTGCCATCCGGACCACGTGTATTCGGTGCCCTGGAACTGCACGGCGACGTCATCCGGTCGGACCTGCGCCCAGTGCGCGAGTCGGTCGAAGATGATCTCGTTGTCGGCGTCCGACATGCGCCCACCTCTCGTCTGTGACGTCAGTCACATCAGGCTAATAGTCGGTGATCCGATCAGTGACGTTTTGCCTCACGCGGCCGAACTGCTTCGGCTCTGTGTGTCCGCGCGTCGCAGCGCGGCGGTGCCGACGGCGCCGACCACGATCAGAGTGATGCCCAGCCAGTCGGGGTCGTTGTCGGTGACGAGCATCGCGATCCCCACGCCGACCACGAACGGCGGCAGGAAGTCGAACAGTTTGACGAGGGGCGGTGCCACTTCTTCCGGTTCTCCGGGCGCCCGCGGCGCCTGCGCGCTCGCCACGTCCGGATACCACTCGGTGAAGGACAGCGCGAACAGCAGCGCTCCGATCGGGATGATCCAGCCCGTCCAGAAATTGTCCGGCTGGTCGAGGACCAGGTCGCCGTACAGTCCGGCCGCTGCCGATACCGTGAAGGACAGCGCCCACACCAGCGTGATGAGCTGGTTGACCTTGAGGAACAGCGGCGAGGTCCAATATTCCTCGGGCGTGGTCTCTTTCGCGTACGGCAGGGTGAACGGACTGCGTAGCAGCAGCGAGCCGAACGCGAACGCGACCAGCGCCAGGCTCGACATCTCGCCCGACCACTTCTCCAGCCACGTGATCAGGTCGTCGGACGCGAACAGTCCGATGGCGGCGAGGCAGCCGAAATAGAGGATGTCGAACACTTCGAGGGGTTTGAGGGTTCCGCCGCGGCGGTGGCTGAGGAACAGGAACAGAATCGACAACCCGAGAGCGGTGGCGACCGATTCCTCGAACCGCCCGGGACCGGACAGCAGCGACATCAGGATCCACGGCGCCAGGCCGGCGAAGGGTGATTGCAGGAACGCGTCGACGAACCGCGATCCAGCCCGGGGTTTGGGGGATTCGTTGGCCATGAGGCTCTCCTTCGCACCGGCGATACCGGAATTCTCCCAGGTCGGTACTTCCGTCGTGGGCGTTTCCGCGCGGGTCTCCGTGTCCGAGATCACGGCCGCGGGGACCCAAGATCAGGGTGGTCCCTGATGGCGGGCCGCCGCGGGTGTCGACAAGATGGAGGAGTGCGCCGCGCGTGCACCGTCCCGGCCCGTCACCACGGGGCCGGACCGCCACAAGAGGAATGACGAAAGGCGATCATGAGCACGCATGCCCCCGCTGTCGCTGCCCGTGCTGTCGAGCTGTCCAAGACGTACGGCACCGGCGACACCCAGGTTCACGCGCTCAGCGCGGTATCCGCCGAGTTCGCCCGTGGTGAGTTCACCGCGATCATGGGACCGTCCGGTTCCGGTAAGTCGACGCTGATGCACTGCCTGGCAGGTCTCGACGCGGCCAGTTCGGGTTCCGTCCTGATCGGCGACACCGAGTTGACGACGCTGACGGACAAACAGATGACGCAGCTGCGACGCGACCGCATCGGTTTCGTGTTCCAGGCGTTCAACCTGGTGCCGACGCTGACGGCACTGGAGAACATCACCCTTCCGCTGGACATCGCGGGCCGCAAGCCGGACGCCGCGTGGCTCGAGAACGTGCTCACCAAGCTCGGACTGCAGGACCGTCTCGAGCATCGCCCCGGCGAGTTGTCCGGCGGTCAGCAGCAGCGGGTCGCGTGCGCCCGCGCCCTGGCCGGGCAGCCGGAGATCATCTTCGGCGACGAGCCCACCGGCAACCTCGACTCGAAGTCGTCGGGTGAGGTGCTGGCGATCCTGCGGGCGGCGGTGGACGAGTTCCACCAGACCGTCGTCATCGTCACGCACGATCCCCGCGCGGCGGCCTACGCCGACCGGGTGGTCTTCCTCGCCGACGGCAAGATCGTCGACGAACTGCGGGACCCGACGGCCGATTCGGTCCTCGACACGATGAAGCGACTCGACGAGCCCGCCCACGCCCTCGCGTCCGACGCGGCGGTCTGACCGCATGGCGTCCACATCCAGCGCTCCGATGCGCAAGGTGTCGCTGCGCAATCTGGCGGCACACAAGGTTCGGCTGGCACTGACGGTGCTGTCCGTGGTGCTCGGCACCGCGTTCGTCGCAGGCTCCTTCGTCTTCACCGACACACTCCAGAAGACGTTCGACTCGATCTTCGAGAACACCGCGCAAGGGGTCGACGTCCGCGTGTCGAGCGAGGAGCGCAACTCCAGCGGAGTGCCCCTCGCCGACCTCGACACCATCACCGCGCTCGACGGAGTGCGCGCGGTGGCACCAGCCGTCAGCGGGCAGATCGTCCTCATCGACTCCGACGGCGCCGCCGTCCAGACGGGTGGTGCGCCGAGCATCGGCGAGTCGTACCTCCCGCCGGGTCAGGCGCTCGGTGAACCCGACGAATACGTTCAGGGCGGCCCGCCGGCCCAGGTCGGTCAGATGGCCGTCAACGCCAGTGCCGCCGAACGCGCGCAACTGGCGGTCGGCGACACCACCAAGGTTCTCGTGCCCGCTCGCGGCATGGTCGACGTCACCGTCTCCGGCATCTACGACACCGGCAACGAGACCGGTGGATTCATCGGCGCGACGTTCGTCGACTCGCAGGCCCGCGAACTGTTCACCGACGGCAAGCACGTCGAGTACATCGACGTCGCCGGAACGGGTCCGTCCCAGACCGAATTGCGCGACGAGATCGCCGCGGCCCTTCCCGACGCGAAGGTCCAGACCGGCGACGAGGTGCGCGAGGAAACCAAGGCGCAGGTGACGGAGGCGCTGAGCTTCATCAACTACTTCCTCCTCGCATTCGGTGCGATCGCCCTGCTCGTCGGCACGTTCATCATCTACAACACGTTCTCGATGATCGTGGCCCAGCGCCTGCGCGAACTGGCGCTGCTCCGCGCGATCGGTGCCAGCCGCAAGCAGGTGGGCCGTTCCGTGGTCTTCGAGGCCCTCGTGGTCGGCGTGATCGGCAGCGCGATCGGGATCGCCGCCGGCGTCGGCCTGGCCTACGGTCTGCGCGGACTGCTGAACGCGTTCGACGTCGGTCTGCCCGAGGGGCCCCTGCAGGTGGGGCCGCGCACGATTCTCATCGCCCTCGTGGTCGGGGTGCTGGTGACGACGATCAGCGCGTACGCGCCCGCCCGGCGCGCGTCCAAGGTGCCGCCGGTCGCGGCGATGCGGGAGGAATTCGCGTCCACCGGTGACTCGCTGCACGTGCGGACCGTCGCCGGCGCCGTCCTCGGGGTACTCGGCGTCGTGGGACTCGTGATCGGTTCGCGCGGCACGGGTGGGGGCGCGGCCGCCGTCGTCGGTGCCGGCGCGCTCGGTCTGATCCTGGCCGTGCTGTTCGCTGCGCCTGCGTTGTCCCGGCCGATCGTCGGGGCGCTCGGAGCGGTACTGGCCAAGCCGTTCGGCCCGGTCGGGCGCCTGGCCCGCACCAATGCCGTGCGGAATCCGCGTCGTACCGCCGCCACCGCGTTCGCGCTGACGCTCGGTCTGATGCTCGTGTCCGTGATCGGCGTGTTCGGCGCGTCCGCGAAGGCCAGCGTCAACCAGCTCGTCGACTCGGGGGTGTCCGCCGACTACGTGCTCACCGGCCCCAACCAGATCGGTGTGCCCAGCGGCGCGGCGAGGGCCGTGCGGAACCTCGACGACGTCCAGAGCGCCGCCGCCCTGCATCCGGTGTCCGTGAAGGTCGACGACGAGCAGCAGCAGGGCGCGTCGCTGGACGGCCCGCTCGAGGGCGTCCTCGACTACAAGCTCGTCGCGGGCGGCGCCGATCTGACGGGTAACCACCTCATCGTGTCCCAGACGACGGCCGCGCAGAAGGGCTGGACACTGGGGACAACCGTCCCGATGACGAGCGCGGACGGCAAGGTCGTCGACGCCGAGGTGACAGGTGTCTTCGAGGACAACCAGCTGGTCGGCGACTGGCTCGTCTCGGACGACGTGTACCGCCAGGTGATGCCCGCCGCGACCATTCCCGATCTGGCTGTCCTCGTCGACGCGAAGCCGGGTGCAGATCTGACGCAGCTGCGCGCCGACCTCGAATCCGCGACCAAGCAGTTCGTCGTGGTTCAGGTGCAGGACCGCGAACAGTTCAAGGGAACACAGGGGCAACAGATCGACACACTCCTCGCCATCCTCTACGGATTGCTCGCACTCGCCGTCGTGATCGCGATTCTCGGCATCATCAACACGCTCGCGCTGTCGGTGGTCGAGCGTCGGCGGGAGATCGGCATGCTCCGCGCGGTCGGAATGCAGCGGTCCCAGATGCGTCGCACGATCTACCTTGAGTCGATGCTGATCGCGGTGTTCGGTGCGGCCGTCGGCGTGCTGCTCGGCATCGCGTTCGGCTGGGGTTTCGTGAGCACCCTGAAGGACCAGGGGCTCGACCAGGTGACGGTGCCGTGGGGGCAGGTGATAGCGATGCTCCTCGGATCCGGCGTGGTCGGCGTCCTCGCCGCGCTGTGGCCGGCGAGCCGGGCCGCCCGCACCCGGCCGCTGGAGGCCATCGCCGATCTCTGACCCGTGAGTACTTGTCAACCGCCCGCGGTTGACAAGTACTCACGGGTGCGGAGCGCGTTTGATATGACTTGTGCCAGAGATGTGATGGCGGTCATGTTCGTCGCAGGGGCAGATTGGGCGGGTACGGGGACAGTGCAGAGAATTGTGATCGTCGGAGCGGGCCTGGCAGGTCTGCGCACAGCCGAGGAACTCCGGCGGGCCGGATACGAGGGTGACCTGGTGCTTCTCGGCGGTGAACCGCACCTTCCGTACGACCGCCCACCGCTGTCGAAGGAAGTGATGCGCGGGGAGAAGAGCGACACCACGCTCAAGCCGCGCGAGTTCTTCGACGAGAAGAACATCCAGTTGCGTCTGGGGGTCGAGGCGGCCTCGGTGGACACCGGTTCCCGCATCCTGAGACTCGCCGACGGCACCGAACTCGGCTACGACGAACTGGTGATCGCCACCGGCCTCGTGCCGCGGCGGATACCGGGTCTGCCCGAGCTCGCGGGCGTCCACGTTCTCCGGTCCATCGACGAGAGCCTGGCGTTGCGCGCGGACCTCGCCGAGGCCAAGCGGGCACTGATCGTCGGCGCGGGCTTCATCGGCTGCGAGCTGGCGGCGAGCATGCGGGCCGGTGGTCTCGACGTGGTGGTGGTGGAGCCGCAGCCGACACCGCTCGCGTCCGTGCTCGGCGAGAAGATCGGCGGACTCGTCGCCCGGCTGCACACGGACGAGGGAGTCGACCTGCGTGCCGGTGTCGGGCTCACCTCGCTGGTGGGCACGGACCGCGTCACCGGAGCCGTCCTCGGCGACGGAAGCGAGGTGGACGTCGACGTGGTGGCGATCGGAGTCGGCTCGGTGCCGGTCACCGCGTGGCTCGACGGCTCGGGCGTCGAACGGGACAACGGTGTGGTGTGCGACGGCGTGGGACGCACGGCGGTCCCGCACGTATGGGCAGTCGGCGACGTGGCCGCGTGGCAGCTGAAGGTGGGCGGTCGCAAACGCGTCGAGCACTGGAGCAATGCCGGTGAGCAGGCCAAGATCCTCGCCGGGGCGTTGACCGGGACCGGCGACGAGAACGCCGCCGCTCAGGTGCCGTACTTCTGGAGCGACCAGTACGACATCAAGATCCAGGCACTGGGCACGGTGGCGGCCACCGACGAGGTGCACGTGATCAAGGACGACGGCCGCAAGTTCCTCGCCTACTACGAGCGGGACGGCATCCTGGCGGGTGTCGTCGGCGCCGGCATGGCGGGGGGCGTTATGAAGATGCGGGGCAAGATCGCGGCGGGAACTCCGATCGGGGAGGTCCTCGAGGCCGCGTCGGCGTAGGCCGCCGGGCGGGGGCGCGATAGATTCTCCGGGTGATTGTTGCGCTCATCGACTCGGGTCTCGGCATGTTGCCGACGTCGGCGTGGCTGCGCAAGTTGCGACCGGAACTGGATCTGATCCTCGCTCTGGATCCGGACGGGGCTCCGTGGGGTCCCAAGCCGGAACAGTGGGTGATCGACCGCGTTCTCGCGACCGCGCAGCGCTGCCTCGACCGCGGAGCCGAGGTGATCGTGCTGCCGTGCAACACGGCGAGCGTCACGGCGCTCGACCACGTCCGGGAGTTCGTCGGACCGGCTGTTCCGGTCGTCGGCACGGTTCCGGCGATCAAGCCGGCGGCCGCCGCGTGTCCGTCGGTGGCCGTCTGGGCGACCGCGGCGACCACGGCGAGCCGGTATCAGGCCGATCTGATCGAGAAGTTCGGGAACGGCAGTTCCGTGGTGGGTGTCGCGTGCCACGGTCTCGCCGAGGCGATCGACCGCGGCGAGCGGGACGCGGCCACCGCCGCCATCGCCTCCGCCGTGGAGCGCACACCCGACGACGTGGGCGGGGTGGTGCTGGGCTGCACCCACTATCCGTTGATGGCCGACGAGATCGCGGCGCAGCTTCCCGCCGGGGTGCGGTTGTTCGACAGCGCGGAGGCGGTGGCGGCGCAGACCCTCCGCCGTATCGATGCGTTGAACCGTCCGAGCGCGGGGGAGGGCACCGTCGAGGTCTTCCTCAGCGGCAGGCCCGGGCGGCTGCCCGCGAGCGCCGAGGCGTTCCCCGCCGGTCAGCTGTTGTCGGCGGGGCGTTCTCAGCCGAGCTGAACCATCCCGGCCGCCACGACGCGTGCGACGTTGTCGAGTTCCTCGCCGTGCCGTCGCGGCAGGTCGTCGAGGTCGTGGAGGCGGTCGTTGCCCGCCACGGAGAACATCGCGGCCACCCACGCCGTCGCGCAGGCCCGGAGCGTCCCGGGTTGCACGGGGTAGGGCGAACTGGCCTGCAGGAGACGCTCGGTGATGTCGCTGAGGTAGTCGCGGAACCGCCGCAGGTGTGCACGGACGTCCGGGTGGGTCTCGGCCTCGCGCCAGATGATCACGCGCATCACCGACGAGTGGTGATCGCGCAGATTCAGCGCGTTGTCGAGGTTGACGAGGCTGGCGGCGGGGTCGCCCGGAGTCACCAGGGGGGCCACGTCGCCGAAGGGTTCGGTGGGCAGTCTCTCTGACAGCAGCGCCAGAAGGATGTCGGTTTTGGAGGGGAAGTAGTAGAACACCAGTCCTTTCGGGACGTGCGCGGCAGAGGCGATCGATGCGGTGGACGTGGCATCGAATCCGTGTACGGCGATGAGGGATTCGGCGGCGTCGAGAATCAGTTCCCGGGCGTCGCCGTCGATCTTCGCGCTGCGCCGCCGCCGGCCTTTCCGCGGTTGGAGGCCACCGGGCTTACCGAGATGAGGTGCTGGCATGGGCCTTTCCGGACGTGAACGGCGGGGCGCAGGCCGTAAGCCTGCGCCCCGCCCCAATCGATGTTCTCGGTGCTGTGGTTCACAGATCAGTGATGTGTCGCCAGACCTCCGTGTCCGTGCATCCGGGAACTCATCATCGGCAACCCCGTGACAGCCACGACGACTGCCAGGACACCGACGACCCATGCGGTCCACGACGCGCCCGTGAATGCGTCGAAGTTCATCACCCACGGGGAGAGGAACAACAGCACTCCGAAGACGGCCATCGCGTACTCGGCCACGGTCATCTCCGGGCGGCTCATGTGGACGAGACCGGAGAGGGCCACGAGTACACCGAGCACGATGAGTGACCACATCGCGGCGTTGTTGGTGTCGAGCCACAACGGCGAGAGCGCCGCGAAGGCTCCGATCACGATCGCCACCACATCTTGCATACGACTCCACGATCTCATGTCCAGCCTCCTCGAAATGGATTGTGTCCACCTCGAGTACACGCCTGATTGACCGACCGATCAATACCTGGCTCGTTGCAGTCGGATAACGCGAACTGCAGGTCAGAGTATGTTTCGTGATTTTTGCCCGTGCTGTCGCGGCGGCTGTCGGCCCCCTGTGGGACAGTGCCTTCGTGACTTCCACCGCGGACGACGTGAAGCGCGCACTCGACGAGTTGTCGGACGAGACCGACGCCGTCAATCTGGCACGGTTCTTCAAGACCAGTCCGGGGGAGTACGGGGAGGGCGACGTCTTCATCGGCGTGCGGGTTCCCGGGACGCGCAGCGTGGTTCGTGCGCACGCCGATCTGGACCTTCCGGAGGTGACGGTGCTCCTCGACAGTCCGGTGCACGAGCATCGACTGGCGGGGCTGCTGGTGCTCGCGACGCAGTTCGACCGGGCGGCGAAGGCAGACGACGACGCCCTGCGCGAGAAGATCGCGACCTTCTACCTCGACGTGGTGATGCGGGGACGGGTGAACAACTGGGATCTGGTGGACTCGTCCGCCGACCGGATCCTGGGCGCGTGGCTGTACGACCGGCCGCGCGCCCCGGTGTTCGATCTGGCCGCGGACGACGACCTCTGGCGGCGCCGTGTCGCGCTGCTCAGTACGTTCGGTTTCATCCGCCGAGGTGACGCCTCCACGACGCTCGAGGTCGCGGAGCGTGTTCTCGGTGATCGCCGCGACCTCACGCAGAAGGCGACGGGCTGGATGCTGCGCGAGGTCGGCAAGCGGGTCGACCACGACCTGCTCACCGGTTTCCTCGACCGGCACGCCGCGGCGATGGGCCGCACCGCCCTGACGTATGCGTGCGAGCATCTGACCGCAGAGGAGCGTGCGGGCTACCGCGCGATGCGGTGACCGGATACCCGCTACATTCGGTGGCATGACTGCTCCCGCGCCCACTCGCCGCCGCCGACGTGCCGGGGTGATCCTCGGCGCCGTCGTCGCTGTGATGGTCGTCGTGGCGGGAGGGGTGTTGTGGCTCGCGCCGGACCGCTATCTACCGTGGGACACCGCAGAATTCCCGGCCGTCGACACATCCGCGTTGTCGCCGCAGCAGGCACGGATCGTCGGGCTGCTCGAGGCCGAACACGACAGGCAGCGGCCGGGCACGTTCTACTCCGAAGGGGTCGAGGAGCCCTGGTGCGCGGACTTCGTCAGCTGGATCATGCGGGAAGCCGGCCTGCCGCTGGCGAATCCGAATTCCGGGCACTGGCGGATTCCCGGGGTCTACACGTTGCAGGAGTACTACGAGTCGCAGTCGCGGTTCGAGGAGGTCGGGGGCGGATACCGCCCGACCGTCGGGGACGTGGTGCTCTACGACAACAGCAGCTGGGTCGGCCAGCACACCAATGTCGTCGTCGCGGTGGACGGGGACACCGCTACGACGGTCGGCGGCAACGAGTTCGGCCGTATCCGCGTCCACACCGTGGACTGGACGAGCGACTCCGCCGTCGTCGGCTTCGGCCGGCTCGGGTGAGCGGAGTCAGAATTCGATCTTGAGGTGGTCGGTGACCGGCCGGGCCTGGCAGCCCAGGATGTAGCCGCTCTCGATGTCCTCGGGGTCGAGGATTTCGCTGTTCTCCATCTCGACCTTGCCCTCGAGCACGGTGCACGCGCAGGACCCGCACTCGCCCTCCTGGCAGGAGTAGGGCACGTCGATTCCCTTGGCCAGCATGATGTCGACGAGGGTCTGCTTGCGGGGCCAGCTCAGGTTGTGGATCTCGCCGTCGAGTTCCACCTCCACGGTGGCGGCGTCGGCGGCCTCGTCGTCGGTGACCTCCACGACGTCGGCGTCACGGAACGGGTCGCCGGCCAGCGAGTTGAACACTTCGGCGTGCACCTGGCTGCGGGGCATCCCGGCGTCGGCGAGCGCCTTGTGGATGGTGTCCATGAACGGCACCGGTCCGCACATGAATGCTTCGTGCCCCAGGTAGGGCGCGACGGCGGAGGCGAGTTGATCGACGCTCGGCAGTCCCTGGACCGTCTCGAGCCAGTGGATGGACACGAGCCGTGACGGGTACCGGCTCGCGAGCGTGCGGAGTTCCTCCGCGAAGATGACCGACTTCTCGTCGCGGTTGGCGTAGAAGAGCACGACCTTGCCGGACCCCTCGGTGAGGGCGGACTTGAGGATCGAGATCACCGGCGTGACGCCACTACCTGCCGCGAACAGCAGGAAGTCGTGGTCCAGTGACTTGGGGGTGAACACTCCCGACGGGGGGAGGACCTCGAGGGTGTCGCCGACGGCGATGTTGTCGCAGAGCCAGTTGGACCCGTAGCCCTCGGCCGTCCGCTTGACGGTCACCTTGGGGGCGTCGTCGGTGAACGGTGAGCTGGCCAGCGAGTAGCACCGGGCGACCGAGCCCGTGCGGTCGCTGGGGATGCGCAGGGTGAGGAACTGGCCCGGCTTGTAGGCGAACTTGTCGGCGAGGTCTGCCGGGACGTCGAAGACCAGTGACCGGGAGTCGGGGGTTTCCTCGACCACGCCCGACACGGTGAGCACCACCGATCGTGAGCTGTGCGGCACCTCGACAGTCGTCATCGTGTGTGCAGTCCTTCCGTACTTCGCAGCGCCGGAACGCTCGCTTGCCTGCTCCAAATATAGAACAGGTTCTAGTCTTTGCCTAGCGGGTGGACTCCGCGTGAAGTGGACATCCTATCGAGTGCCGCCCCCTCCGGCTCGGCCCGGCCGCACCTGCCCGTTCGGGCAGTTTGTGCGCCGCGGTCGGACGGTTCGGCCCCGCAGGCCTGTAACCGGGGCCCGAACTAGGTCACAGTGGATTCCAGGTGAGACGCCGATCACATCGAGTGCGTCCCCTTCCGCAACGCTTCAGATCCGACATCGACTAATCGAGGAGACGGCCATGGCCATCGAGCTCAACCAGATCTGGGACTTCCCCATCAAGGAATTCCACCCGTTCCCGCGGGCACTGATGGGAGTGGGCGCCCACGACATCATCGGCGTCGAGGCGAAGAACCTCGGATTCAAGAGGACCCTGCTCATGACCACGGGCCTGCGCGGCTCGGGCATCATCGAGGAACTGGTCGGCAAGATCGAGTACCAGGGCGTCGAGGTCGTGCTCTACGACAAGGTCGAGTCCAATCCCAAGGACTACAACGTCATGGAAGCCGCCGCGCTCTACCAGAAGGAGAAGTGCGATTCGATCATCTCCGTCGGCGGCGGCTCGAGTCACGACGCCGCCAAGGGCGCCCGGGTGGTGGTCGCGCACGACGGCCGTAACATCAACGAGTTCGAGGGATTCGCGAAGTCCACCAACAAGGAGAACCCACCCCACATCGCCGTATCCACCACGGCCGGTACGGGTTCGGAGACATCGTGGGCGTACGTCATCACCGACACGTCGGACATGAACAACCCGCACAAGTGGGTGGGATTCGACGAGGCGACCATCGTGACCCTCGCGATCGACGACCCGCTGCTGTACTACACCTGCCCCCAGCACTTCACGGCGTACTGCGGATTCGACGTTCTCGCGCACGGCAGTGAGCCGTACGTGTCGCGTCTCGACTTCGCGCCGTCGCTCGGCAACGCGCTGTACTCGGTGGAACTGGTCGCGAAGAACCTGCGGGAGGCCGTGTTCGAGCCGCGCAACCTGAAGGCCCGCGAGGGAATGATGAACGCGCAGTACATCGCCGGCCAGGCATTCAACTCCGGCGGCCTCGGCATCGTGCACTCCATCTCGCACGCGGTCAGCGCGTTCTTCGACAGCCACCACGGCCTGAACAACGCCATCGCCCTGCCCCGCGTCTGGGAGTACAACCTGCCGTCGCGGTACGAGCGCTACGCTCAGCTGGCTGGAGCGCTGGGCGTGGACACCCGCAACCTCACCACGGTGCAGGCAGCGGACGCAGCGGTCGAGGCGGCCATCCGCCTGGCGAAGGACGTCGGCATTCCGGACAACTTCGGTCAGGTGCGCACCGACTCGTACGACAAGAACCAGATGAACACCAAGAAGTACGAGGGTCGCGGTGACACCATCCGGGGCGACGAGAAGACCGTGCGGGCCATCTCCGAGCACATCCAGGGCGACTGGTGCACACCGGGCAACCCGCGCGAGGTGACGGTCGAGTCGATGCTCCCCGTGGTCGATCACGCGATCAACAACGCGTACTGACCGACCGCAGAAGACTCGCGTCCGGGGCGGGCGCCTCACCCCAGCCCGGCCCCGCCCCGGACGCGTTCCCACCACCACACCGCTGACGAAGGACGGACGCCCCGATCATGACTGCACCGCACACAGCCCCGGAATCGGAGGACATCCGCTTCGCCGACGGCGCGGAACTGAAGGAGGCGTTGCGCGAGGTCGACTACATCGCCGACGACGAGTTCGCGGTGGTCGTCCACCTGGCGACCGCGCTCGAGCGCCCGCTGCTGCTGGAGGGGCCTGCCGGCGTCGGCAAGACGGAGCTGGCGAAGTCGCTGGCCGAGGCGTCGGGGCGGAAGCTCGTTCGGCTGCAGTGCTACGAAGGTCTCGACGACAACCGGGCCCTGTACGAGTGGGACTACGCGAAACAGCTTCTGCACGTGCAGATGTTGCGCGACCGCATCGGTGAGAAGATGGCCGCGTTCGACGATGTCGCCGAGGCGTCGCAGTTCCTGGCCGCGCAGGATTTCGGATTGTATTCGGAGAAGTTCCTGTCGGTCCGCCCGCTGCTCGAGGCGATCCTGTCACCGGAACCGGTGGTGCTGCTCGTCGACGAGGTGGACCGCACCGAGGAGTCGATGGAGGCGCTGCTCCTCGAAGTTCTCGCGGAGGGACAGGTCACCATCCCCGAAGTGGGGACGTTCACCGCGCGGTCGGCGCCGTGGGTGATCCTGACGTCCAACGACACTCGTGAACTGTCGCCCGCACTCAAGCGTCGTTGCCTGCACTACCACCTCGGCTACCCGACACCACAGCGCGAGCGGGACATCGTGACGGCCAAGGCCCCCGAGGTCGAGGAGGCCGTCGCGGCGGACGTGGTGGATCTGGCTCGCACGCTGCGGCAGTTGCCGCTCCGCAAGAGTCCGTCCATCGCGGAGGTCATCGATGCGGCCCGGGCGGCGGTGGTCCTGAAGTCGACGGGAGTGGCCGTGAGTTCGCAGGCCGAGGTCCGCGACATCCTGCTCACCGCCCTGCTGAAATACACCAGCGACGTCGAACTGGTCCGCACCCGGCTCTCCGGCGAACAGCCTGTCCCGGCGGACGACGGCGAAACCGCTCCGGCCGGGCCGGTGGAGCGGGTGACGGTCGCATCGCGGCCGGCCAACACCACCACGGCCGTCTTCCGCGGGCACGGTGGCCGCGACCGGGGCGGCGTCGGCGCGGGTCGGCAGGGCAGGCGCTGACGATGCTCCGCCCGCAGCCCGACCCCTCTCCGTCCCTGCCCGCGCAACTTCTCGACGTGCTCGCGGCGTCCTTCGGAAAGGTGTTGCGCCGCTACGGCGTCGCCGCGTCTCCTGCTGAGGTCATCGAGGCTCGCCGGGTGTTCGGCCTGGTCGGCGGCCGCGACCTGCCCACACTGAGGGCGTCGCTGCGAGCGGTGTGCGCGAAGTACACGTACGAGCAGGCGGGTTTCGACCGCGCCTTCGACGTGTTCTTCGCATCGGTCGCCGACGCCGCACCCGACGCGCGTCCCCCGTCCCGGACCGAGTTCGCGGAGGGCCTGCCCTCCGCGCTGGAGGTGGCGGACAACGCGGAGACCGCCCGGTACGCGGAGTACAACGAGCGCGCCGCCGAGGTGGGCGACCACTTCGACACCCCCGAAGCGCAGAAGGGTTTCAACCCCCACAAGGACGACGACGACGTCAGCATGACGTCGAGCGACGCGGATCTGTCCGTCGATTCGGAAGCCGAGTCCGGACGACGCGGTGTCACCTACACGGTGGAGGTCGAGCGGGCGGCGAGCACCGCCGTCGGTGACCTGGCGTCGTCGACGAGCGGTGCCGTCGTCGGATCGTTGTCCTGGGACGATCCGGAGTCGATTCTCGCGTGGCTCGACGCCTACGACCCGAGCACGGTCTACGCCGATTCCGATGGGGCCGAACCACTCACCGCGGCCCAGCTGAACCGGCTGGCGGAGGCGGTGGAGGCCTTCGTCGGCGCGCTGGCGGACGCCCGCGACCTGACCGCCGGACCCGCAGAAGCACCGGGGACCACGGGCGGCGCGGTGTCGGCCACGTCCCGTGCCGAAGTGAATCAGGCGTGCTACGAGGTGCTTCGGCGGATGCGCGGACCGTCACGCCCCCGCCCGCGCGAACTGGCGCGGGGCCGGCTCGACATGCGCCGGACCGTGCGCGCGAGCCTGCGGACCGAGGGCATACCCTTCCACCTCATGGTGAAGGCGCCCCGCCCGGACCGGGTGCGGGTGCTGATCCTCGCGGACGTGTCGCTGTCGGTGCGACCCGTCACCGCCTTCACCCTCCGGCTGGCACAGGCCATGCATCGCCGGGCGAGCCGCTGCCAGGTCCTGGCGTTCGTGGACCGGCCCGTCGACGTCACGGACACTCTCCTCGCCGGGGCCGACGACGACGCGCTCGCGTCGGTGCTCGCCGACCCGCGCATCGATCTGGAGGCGAGCAGCGACTACGGCCGGGTGTTCTCCGACGTGCTGACCGCGTTCGGCACCGACGTGAACTCCCGCACCTCGGTGGTCGTCGTCGGCGACGGGCGGTGCAACGGCCTCCCACCGGGTGTCGACGAATTCGCCGAACTGCGTCGCAAAGTGCACCGGCTGGCCTGGATCACCCCGGAACCCGAGCGGTACTGGAACCAGGCATCGTGCGCGATGCCGGAGTACGCCGAGATCTGCGACCGTGTCGTCGTCGCGCGGGATGCCGCCCAGCTGATGTCCCGCGCGGCCGAGCTGGGGCACGCGTTGCGGTGAAGATCCCGTCTACCTACCCGATCGGGTAGGTACGTACCTGTCCTTCGGTGGGTGTGGGAGCTCGTCCCGGACCGTAGGGTCTAGGTCAGAGTCTTGTAATCTGGATCACATGCACGCAGGTGTCGGGAGGAGTGTCGACTTGTCCGTATCCTATCCGTCCACCCGCACCACCGCCCCGGGCAGGCTGGTCAAATTCCATGCGCCCGAGATCGTGTTCGGTATCGGATCGATGGTCGAGGCCGCGCACGCGGTACTCCGCCTCGGCGGATCGAGGCCGATGCTCGTCACCGATCCGGGTCTGATCGACGCCGGCTGGGCGACCGAGCTTCAGGATCAGCTGCGCGAGCAGGGCCTCACCCCGGTCGTGTGGAGCGCGTTGACGCCCAACCCCAAGGACCACGAGATCGCGGCCGGGCACGACGCGTATCGCGAGGGTGAATGCGACGTCCTCGTCGCCCTGGGCGGCGGCTCCGTCATCGACGCGACGAAGGGCATCGCGGTGCTCGCCGCGAACGGGGGCAACATCCTCGACTACGAGGGAGTCGACCAGGCCACCAGTCCGATCCCGCCGCTGGTGATGGTGCCGTCCACGTCGGGCACAGGCGCCGACGTGTCGCAGTTCTGCATCGTCACGGACACGAAGCGGGGCACCAAGATCACCATCATCGGCCGCGCGCTCGTACCGGACGTGACCGTGATCGACCCCCGGCTGCTGACCACCATGCCGGAGTGGCTCAATGCGGCGACCGGCCTGGACGCCCTCACTCACGGTATCGAGGCGTTCGTGTCGCTGGCCCACAACCCGCTCACCGACCACCATGCGCTCCGCGCGGTCGGGCTGGTCACCGACACCCTCGTCCGCACCATCGAGGAGCCGATGGAGATGGAGTCGCGCGCCGTCATGGCGCAGGCGAGCCTCGAAGCCGGCCTCGCGTTCACCAATGCGATCCTCGGTGCCGCCCACGCGATGAGCCATCAGGTCGGGGGACTGCTCGACCTGCCGCACGGAGTCATCAACGGCATCCTTCTCCCGCACGTGATCCGTTTCAACGCCACCGACGACGCCACCCCGTTCGTCGCCATCGCCGCTGCTCTCGGTCTCGAGGAGCGTCGCGGAACACCCGCGGAGGCTGCTCTGGCGGTCGCGGACCGGGTGGAACGCCTCGCCCGCGAGGTCGGAGTTCCGAAAGGTCTGGGCCAGTTGGGGGTTCGCGAAGCCGACCTGTCACGCCTGGCCGAGTTCGCGCTCCGCGACGCCTGCATGTCCACCAACCCGCGCACGGCCACCCAGGAGCAGATGGTGGCGCTGTTCCGGACTGCGCTGTGAGCGCATGAACGTCCCGGACCTGTCGACGCTCACCGGACTGCGGTCCGGCAAGCCGACGTTCTACCCCCAATATCGTGGCGCCGCAGAACGTCTCGAACGTGTCGTCCACGCACTGGAGCTCATCTCGCGTGCCCTCGTCCGCACGGTGGAAGGCCCCGAGACCCTCATCTGCGCGGTCGCCGAGGCGGCGCGGGCGCACCTGGACGCGCGATGGGTCGCGTTTGCCCTCGCCGACGGCATGCTGCCCGATGCCGGCCCACGCCGGCTCGTCCTGGGCCCGGACGCGACGCCGTTCCTCGTCGACAATGTCGAGGGCCCGCCGCTGCCGGACGAGGTCGTGACGTGTCTGGCCGACATCAGGTCCGCGCGCACCGGGGGCGCTCCCGTCATCGACGCGCACCATGCCTTCGTGCCGATCGTCCTCGAGGGTGGCGTCGTGGGAGCCTTCGCGGCCTGGACGGCCGAGCACCGCACGCTCGACACGACCGACGGCGCGGTCCTCAGCATCCTCGCGAGCCAGACCGCCGTGGCTCTGCAGAATTCGGCGCTCTACCAGCGGGGCCAGCTGCTGCTCGAGCGGGCCGAGCACGCATACTCGGAGGCGCGTCGTACCGCCTCCGATCTCGCGGTGCGCAACGCCGAACTCGAATCCACCCAGCGTCAACTCGGAGCGGCGCACCGGCACCAGGTCCTCGACGAGGAACGACACCGGATCGCGCGCGAACTCCACGACAGCGTGACGCAGGCGGTGCTGTCGGCGGGGATGCAGATCGAGGTGTGCCGGAGCGGTGTCCCGGACGACGAACGCAGCGAGAGGCTCGATCTTGCAAAGGAATTGACGCGCCGCGCCGTGGAGCAGTTGCGCTCGGCCATCTACGCGCTCAATCACTCCGGCGGCTCCGACCGGACGTCCCTGCCCGAGATGCTCGAGCAGCTCGGGGTGGTGCACATGCCCGACGAACTCGCGGTCACCGTCCGCGTCGGCGGCACCCCCGCCGAGCTGTCCAGCGACCGGGAACACGCGCTGCTGAGGATCGCCGGCGAGGCGCTGTTCAACGCGGCGGTCCACGCCAACGCGACGCGCGCCGTCCTGCGGCTCACGTATTCGGAAGATTCGGTGCTGCTCTCCGTCGCCGACGACGGAGACGGAGACCCCAAGCGGATGCGCCTGATGCTGCGGATGGCGGCGAACAACGACCTCGACGGCCACCACCGCGGGTTGGCGAACATGCAGGCCCGGGCAGCCGAATTGGGCGGCACTCTCGAAGTGGCGCGGGCCAGGATCGGCGGAGTCCGGGTGGCTGCCCGGATCCCGTTACATTCCGACAGTGAGGTGGACCGATGACCATACGAACCTCGGTGCGTGACCAGGCCGGGTCCGCCCGCCCCACCTCGGTGGTGAAGCTCGTGCTCGTCGACGACCACGCGATTCTCCGCCAGGGTCTGCGTTCGGTCCTCGAACGGGAGCCGGATCTCGAGGTCGTCGGGGAGGCGTCCTCCATGCAGGAGGCGCTGGCCGTCGTCGGAGACGTCGCGCCGGACGTCGTGCTGATGGACCTGAAGCTGTCGGCGGCCTCCGATTACGAGGGGCTGGCACTGTGCGCCCAGCTGTCCGCCGCGGACGGCACGATGGGTCTGCTCGTGCTCACGACGTTTCTCGACGAGCAACTCGTCGTGCGCGCCATCCACGCCGGCGCCCGCGGATACGTGGTCAAGGACGTCGACACCACCGAACTGGTGCGCGCCATCCGCGCCGTGTCCCGCGGTGAGAGCGCGTTCGATTCACGCAGCGCGTCGGCCGTGATCCGCTCGCTCAACGGGCAGACGACGCCGCGGGACGGGCTCACCGAGCGTGAACTCGAGGTCCTGCAACTCCTGGCCAAGGGTCTGTCGAATGCGAAAATCGGTGAGCGGCTGTTCATCTCGGCTACGACGGTGAAGTTTCACGTCAGCAACATCATGCGCAAACTCGACGTCGGCCGCCGTGCGGAGGCCGTGTACGAGGCGGGCAAACTCGGTCTGATCTGATCCGGCCCCGTCGCGGCCGGGGCCGCGGAACCCGTCGTGGCCACCCGCGAACCGGCGTAGCGTCCCCATCATGGCTGCGATCTCGGTGGAGAATCTCGTCAAGACGTTCGGGCCGACCCGCGCACTCGACGGCCTCGACCTCGAGGTGGGGACGGGGGAGGTGCACGGATTCCTCGGCCCCAACGGGTCCGGCAAGTCGACAACCATCCGGGTACTGCTCGGCCTGCTGCGCGCGGATTCGGGTAAAGCCCGCCTCCTGGGTGGTGACCCGTGGCGCGACTCGGCGTCGCTGCACCGGCGGCTCGCCTACGTTCCCGGTGAGGTGAACCTGTGGCCCAATCTCACCGGCGGTGAGGCGATCGACCTCCTCGCGGGGTTGCGCGGCGGGCTGGACGAGCCGCGGCGCGCGGAACTCCTCGAGCGGTTCGAACTCGATCCGACGAAGAAGGCGCGCACGTACTCGAAGGGCAACCGGCAGAAGGTCGCACTGGTTGCCGCGTTCGCGTCGGACGTCGAACTGTACGTGCTCGACGAACCCACATCCGGGCTGGATCCGTTGATGGAGTCGGTGTTCCAGGACTGCGTCGAGGAGATGTCCGACGCGGGGAAGACGGTCCTGCTGTCGAGTCACATCCTCGCGGAGGTCGAGGCGCTGTGCGATCGGGTGAGCATCATCCGCGAGGGCCGGACGGTGGAGACCGGCACCCTCGCGGAACTGCGTCACCTCACGCGCACGTCGATCACCGCCGACACACAGCGGCCGGTGACCGGACTCGACGCCGTCGAGGGGGTCTACGACGTGCGAGTCGACGGCCTGCACACCCGGTGCGAGGTGGACACCAGCGCGATCGACGGGGTGCTGCGCCATCTGCTGACGTTCGGGATCACGTCGTTGACGTCGACGCCCCCGACACTGGAAGAGTTGTTCCTCCGGCACTACGGGGACGAACTGGCCCGGGAGGGCGAGAACCACCGGCGGGCCGAGTCCGGGACGCGGACGCCATGAGCACGGTGACGGCGCCGGCGACGGCGGGCCGCGGCCAGTATGCGGGGACCGCCCGGCTCGTGCGGCTCGCCCTGCGCCGCGACCGAATCCAATTGCCGGTGTGGCTGCTCGCTCTCGCAGCGCTGCAGGCATTCTCGGCGTCGAGCGTGCTCGGCCTGTATCCCACGGAGCCCGACCTGCGCAGTTTCGCGATGGCCACCGCGGCGTCGCCGGTCGCGCTGGCCACCAACGGTCTCGTGTCGGGGTACAGCGCCGGCGCCGTGCTCGCCTGTCAGATCGTCATGCCCCTGTCGCTGGCCGCCGGCCTGATGACCACCTTGCTGGTCGTGCGGCACACCCGCCAGAACGAGGAGACCGGCCGCGCCGAACTCGTCGAGGCCGCCGTGGTGGGCCGGAAGGCACTGCTCACCGCGGCCCTGGTGGTCGCGGTCGGAGCGAACCTCGCTCTCGGACTGCTCAACGTCGTGGTGCTGGTGGCGGCGGGTCTGCCACTGGACGGGTCGGTGGCGCTCGGCGCGGCCGTCGCCGGTGCCGGTATCGCGTTCGCGGCGATCGCCGCGGTGACGGCGCAGGTGACGGACAGTGCCCGCACCGCGAACGGACTCGCCGGGGCCGCCCTGGGCGTGGCATTCCTGTTGCGCGCGGTGGGGGACATGACGGGGACCGTGACGGACAACGGCACTCGGGTGGTGAGTGGCTGGCCGACGTGGGTGTCGCCGATCGGCTGGGCCGAGCAGGTCCGTCCGTACGACGACAACGCCTGGTGGGTGCTGGCGTTGCCCGCCGTGTTCGCACTCGCGGTCGGCTCGGTCGGCTTCGCCCTCACGGAGCACCGGGACATCGGCTCCGGGCTCGTGCCGACCCGCCCGGGCCCCGCCCGCGCATCCCGTTCGCTGCCGACGGCGGTCGGATCGGCGTGGCGGATGCAACGGACGATCCTGTTCTGGTGGGCATTCGGAATCGTCGTCCTCGCCGTGGTGTACGGCGCGATCGCAGACCAGATCGACGACTTCCTCGGCGAGGGCGAGCAGGTGGCCGACATGATGGAACAGCTCGGTGGCGGCACGACGAACATGGTCGACGCCTACTTCGCCGCCATCTTCGGCATGATGGCGATCGCGGTCGCGGGCTACGCCGTACAGGCTTTACTGCGGATGCGCGGTGAGGAATCGGCGGGGCGACTCGAACCCGTTCTCGCGACAGCGGTCTCGCGTCCGCGGTGGATGCTGGCGCACATCGGCCTGGTCACCGTCGGCATCGTCGTCCTGCAGGCGCTGACCGGGGCGGCGACCGGTCTCGCGTACGGTCTCGTGACCGACGACGTGCCGGGAAAGGTCGTGAACCTCACGGGGGCCGCCCTCGTCTTCGTACCGGCGATCGGGGTGGTCGCGGCATTGGCGGTGTTGGCGTTCGGCGGCGTTCCCGCCTGGGCGGCCGGGCTCTCCTGGGGTGCGCTCGCGGGCTGCCTGATCTTCGGATTCCTCGGATCACTGCTCGGGCTGCCTCAGGCGGTCCGCGATCTGTCGCCGTTCACACACGTCCCTCCTGTTCCCGCCGCTGAGGTGACGGCCACTCCGCTGGTCTGGCTGGCGGTGATCGCCGTCGTCGTGGGTGCGGTCGGAGTCGTGCTGTTCCGCCGGCGCGACCTCACGAATTCGTAGCGGCACAGGGAGGCTGGGTCGACGGTCGGCGCCGCAGGTCGGTGTCCAGCATGCGGATCAACTCGCCGACCCGTCCACCGCCACCCGGTGCCGCCGGAAAGCGTTCGAGCACGTCGACAACGACCGGTGTCGCACGATGCACCGCTTGTTCGACGTGTCCGGCACCGACGGTCCGGTCGTCACCGGCGACGAGCTCGGCCGCTCTGGCCGCGTGAGCGCCCGCCCCGAGAATGTGTTTGACCTGGGTGGCCTTGGGCAACGGATGCAAATAGGCGGCGCCTGCCGCAGACATCGCAGCCCACGCTGCGTCGCGCGCAGCCGCAGTGTCCGTGCCCTTGGCTGCCTCGAGCGCCGCCCACGCTGTGTCGCGCAGAGATTTCCCACGCTCGCCACCCCGCGCGAACTCCCACGCAGCAGTGATCGCGGCGCGGGGCCGCGAGTCGTGCGGCTGATCGGCCTCGAATACCGCGAGCACCACCTCTGCACATGCCGCGGCGAACGCGGTGACCTCACGAAGTTCATGCTTGCTCAGAACGATCTCGCTCGCTTTCCCTGCCATGGTTCCATTTTCGACCATCGGGGCCCGTGCCGTTCCGCGCTTTCACGCTGTGCCGTCCCCGAACAGGGGCCGCACCTCGGCGACGACGTCGTACTCGGCAACCGCCGCCGAGAGCATTTCCGCGCCTTGCTCGTCGCTCGGACCGCTGCCGCGGAAGGTTTCGACCGCCGCGTGCGACTCCCAGCGCTCGAAGACGTTGATGCGACCGGGGTCGACCAGGTTGGCGGTGATCGCGAAGTCGAGGCAGCCTGCTGCGCTGCGTGCCTGTTCGACGACGCTCACGCAGCCTGCGAGATAGGACTCGCGCTGCTGGGGTGCGACGGTGATGTGTCCTGCGACGATGACCATGGGTTCGCTCCTCTTCCAGGCGTCTTCCTGTCGAGCCGGTCGGGTGTACTTCGAGCCGGGACTGTCTTCGCCACAGCACCTCTCATCCAGTACAGACTGCATGCGCGCGCGAAACTCATCGCGGTCGTTGTCGCCCCAGCACAGCAGATGTGACATGTCGGCCGCGTTGGGGGGCGACTAGCATGCCGGGCATGGGGTGGACTGACGATCTCCGCGGGCGGATGGATGAACTACTCGACGAGCACCGTGCCGCTCTGCGCGGCAGTCTCGACGGTCTGGACGACGAGCAGGCGCGCCTGCGTCTGGTGCGCTCGAAGACGACGCTGCTCGGATTGGTCAAACACGTCACCTACGTCGAGGGCGTGTGGTTCGACCAGGCGGTGACCGGTCGCTCGTACCGGGAGATCGGCATCGCGAGGACCCCCGACCAGTCGTTCACCCTCACCCGGGCCGACACCATCGCATCCGTGCTCGACGCCCACGCCGAACGCTGTGCCGCATCCCGGCGGACCATGGCCGGTCTGGCGCTCGACGACACAGTCGACGGCCGAGGCGAGCGCACCGTGTGGGCGCTGTACCTGCAGGTACTGCGTGAACTCGCCCAGCACGCCGGTCACGCCGACATCCTGCGCGAGCAGATCCTCACCGACCACATTCCGTGATCGCTGATGGTCGTGTGCACTACTGGGGGCGGATCGGATTGCAGCCGACGCTGACGTAGGTGACGATCCCCTCTTGCAGCCCGCAGGTAGTGAAGGCGCCCGTCGAGACGCCGGCCTCCCACCACGGGGCACCGATCCCGCCGACGCACGATCCGGTCGACGGTGTCCTCGTCGGCACCCACAGGCCATCGCGGCGATAGCCCTGAATCCACGGAATGTGCGAGACACCTCCGGGTCCCGGAATCGCTCGTGGCGTCAGGCCGAAGCACTCGACGGTCCCGACGTGGACCGTGGTCCTGCCGGCGGGCACGTCGTACGCCGTGCAGTGCGAGGTGCCCGATGTGGGCGTGGTGCCGGTGTGACAGTCGGCCGAGGGTTCGGCCTGGGCGGGTGCGGCGGCCACCGCGACCACCGCGGCGGCGAGGGCGGATGATGCGGCCGCTCCGGCGAGGAACCTGCGGATCCTGTGGGTCATCGGATACTCCTTCGGGTCCGGCGGCCCCGCCTGACGATCGGGTCCGTTTGTTGCTTCTGTCGGTGCGGCATCGGATTTCGTTAGCTGAACCTTCGTGGCGCCGACTGTGAGCGCCGACCCGGGCGAAAGGGATCGAGGTTGGCGGACCCACCGGAGGAGGCGTAGGGGCGGGTGACGAAGTCCGGAGCGGTTCGACGGACCTGTCGGAAAGCGTCTATTGCTCGGGTCGCGTTCGGTTGCTAGAATCGAACAAAGTTTCGAACGGCCTTGGGGGAGGTTGGTTGTGGGGGAATTGGTTGCAGCGGATCTGGACGAGTTGCGTGCGTTCACGGCGCGGCTGCGATG
>NZ_JAAOQS010000290.1:0-874 GCF_011603105.1 Rhodococcus sp. A14
CGGTACGGCGCGCGTCAAGCGTGGCATGGCCGAGATGTTGAAGGGCGGGGTCATCATGGACGTCGTCACCCCCGATCAGGCGAAGATCGCCGAGGACGCCGGTGCGGTGGCGGTCATGGCGCTCGAGCGGGTGCCCGCGGACATCCGGGCGCAGGGTGGGGTGTCCCGGATGAGTGATCCGGACATGATCGACGGCATCATCTCCGCGGTGTCGATCCCGGTGATGGCCAAGGCCCGGATCGGGCACTTCGTGGAGGCTCAGATCCTGCAGTCCCTCGGTGTCGACTATGTCGACGAGTCCGAGGTGCTGACCCCGGCCGACTACGCCAACCACATCGACAAGTGGAAGTTCACCGTCCCGTTCGTGTGTGGTGCCACCAATCTGGGTGAGGCGCTGCGGCGGATCACCGAGGGTGCGGCGATGATCCGGTCCAAGGGTGAGGCCGGGACCGGTGACGTGTCGAACGCGACCACGCACATGCGGACGATCGGTGGGGAGATCCGCCGGTTGACCTCGCTGAGCGAGGACGAGCTGTATGTGGCGGCGAAGGAGCTGCAGGCGCCGTACGACCTGGTCGTCGAGGTGGCCAAGGCCGGGAAGTTGCCGGTGACGATGTTCACCGCCGGTGGCATCGCCACCCCGGCGGATGCGGCGATGATGATGCAGCTCGGTGCGGAGGGTGTGTTCGTCGGGTCGGGCATCTTCAAGTCCGGTAATCCGGCGGAGCGGGCCGCGGCGATCGTGAAGGCGACCACGTTCTTCGACGACCCGGACGTGCTGGCGAAGGTCTCCCGCGGGTTGGGTGAGGCGATGGTCGGGATCAACGTCGACGACATCCCGGTCCCGCACCGGCTCGCCGAACGCGGCTGGTGA
>NZ_JAAOQS010000291.1:0-868 GCF_011603105.1 Rhodococcus sp. A14
GGCAAATCGATGTCGGGGCGCTGTGGGTGGGCAGGACCTTGTTGGTAACCGGGTTGGACTGTAGTGTGTCAGCGCATGGATTTCCGAAAATGTTGTGCGACATAATGTTTCGACACATCGCGGTGTAATTCCGATGCACGGGAGGTGGCAGTCGGGTAGCGGCAGTGACACGCCAGATCCGGGGCTGTGATCGGTTCGACGCCACGGCCACAGGGCGTGTCGGTGCGGTGATGCCTGGGCTCGACATCGGTGGGACCGGGATGAACCCGGATGATTCACACTCGGTCACCTCTAGCGAGGTGGTGAACGGTGTGCAATTGATGGTAGCGACACGGCGAATGATACCGAAGGGTATCGCTCGAAAGTAACTGGCGTCACATCCACCGTCTCGTTCGCCGGCGTCGCCGACCGTGAGGCGCCGGATCCACCTCTTCCGGAGGATTCAGATGTTCCCCGAGCGGCGTGGTGTGCAATTCGGCTCCTCTCCAACGGTGCCTGTCCGGGTCGGCAACGGGACGTCGTACCCCGTCGCTCCGACAGCCGTTCCGCTCGCGGGAATCGCTGGTGACTGGCACGTAGAGCGCGCGCACCTGGACACATGGTCTTACGATACTTACACGTGTCTATATCGTAAGAAACGTAGTACTCGGGTGGAGCGGGTCATCAAGAGCAAAGAAGACGGCAACGCAGGTCGCACGCGGTATCGGGTCGTGAATCGCGGCGCGGGCCGGTTCGGGTTTACTGGTGCGAGCCGGTGGCCGGGCCGCACCGGTGGCGCCGCTGCTGGTCGTTCCCTGTACGGCTCGTCCCCGGCGGTACGGGGTAATCGCGTCGGGGTGGAGCCGCGGATCGCGGGTGGCCGGGCGGG
>NZ_JAAOQS010000292.1:0-852 GCF_011603105.1 Rhodococcus sp. A14
CAGGAGACTTCTGCCCGTGTCGATCACAGACGACATCCACGTCCTCACGCAACCGGTTCACCCCGCCGACTGGACCGAACTGGACACCAAGGCCGTCGACACCATCCGGGTGCTCGCCGCGGACGCGGTGCAGAAGGTCGGCAACGGCCACCCCGGCACGGCCATGAGCCTGGCCCCCCTCGCCTACACCCTCTTCCAGCGTGTCATGCGCCACGACCCCACCGACGCCGACTGGATCGGCCGCGACCGGTTCGTGCTGTCCTGCGGGCACTCCAGCCTCACCCTCTACATCCAGCTGTACCTCGCCGGCTACGGTCTCGAACTCGACGACCTGCAGGCGCTGCGCACCTGGGGCTCGAAGACCCCCGGCCACCCCGAACACGGCCACACCCGCGGTGTCGAGATCACCACCGGGCCCCTCGGTCAGGGCCTCGCCTCCGCCGTGGGCATGGCCATGGCCGCCCGCCGCGAACGCGGCCTCTTCGACCCCGAGCCCGCCCTCGGCGACAGCCCGTTCGACCACCACATCTACGTCATCGCCTCCGACGGCGACATCGAGGAAGGCGTCACCTCCGAGGCCTCCTCCATCGCCGGCGTCCAGCAGCTCGGCAACCTCACCCTGATCTACGACGACAACAAGATCTCCATCGAGGACGACACCGCCATCGCGCTGTCCGAGGACACCGCCGCCCGCTACGAGGCGTACGGCTGGCACGTGCAGATCGTCGAGGGCGGCGAGAACGTCGTCGCCATCGAAGAGGCCCTGAACAAGGCCCGCGAGGTCACCGACAAGCCGTCGCTGATCCTGCTCCGCACCATCATCGGCTACCCCGCACCGACCAAGATGAACAC
>NZ_JAAOQS010000293.1:0-824 GCF_011603105.1 Rhodococcus sp. A14
GGTCGCAAGCCCTCGATCCCGCAGGAGAAGATCGACGAGATCGTGGACCTGACGCAGAACTACCGCCCGAAAGGCGAGACTCATTGGAGTTGCCGGACGATGGCCGAGTATGTCGGAGTCTCGAAGGACACGGTCCAGCGCGTGTGGTCCGCTCGTGGACTCAAGCCGCACCGGGTCGAGACGTTCAAGCTGTCGAATGATCCGCGATTCGAGGACAAGCTCGTCGACGTCGTCGGTCTGTATCTGAACCCGCCCGAGCGGGCGATCGTGTTGTGCGCGGACGAGAAGTCGTCGGTGCAGGCCCTCGACCGGACGCAGGCCTCGCTCCCGATGATCAAGGGCCGCGGCGAGACGATGACCCACGACTACAAGCGTCACGGCACCACCACCTTGTTCGCCGCGCTCGACGTCCTCACCGGCACCGTGATCGGCCAGTGCCTGCCGCGCCACCGCCATCAGGAGTTCCTGCGATTTCTGCGCACCATCGACCGTGAGGTGCCCAAGGACCTGGAAATCCATCTGATCCTGGACAACTACGCCACCCACAAACACGAGAAGGTCCGGGCCTGGCTCGACAAGCATCCCCGGTTCCACCTGCACTTCACTCCCACCTCCTCCTCATGGCTCAACCTCGTCGAACGTTGGTTCCGAGAGCTGACCGATAAAGCTCTGCGACGCGGGGTCTTTCACTTCGTACCGCACCTCATCGCCTCGATCGAGGAATACCTCGACGCCCACAACGAAAACCCCCGACCCTACGAATGGACCGCGACCGCCGAATCCATCCTCGCCAAGGTCGCCCGCGGCCGCGTCGCACTCGAAAA
>NZ_JAAOQS010000294.1:0-780 GCF_011603105.1 Rhodococcus sp. A14
CCACCCGGCTCACCCGCGACGGCACATAAGCCCCGTCCGGGTATCGCGGGTTCCAGCCGAGGCGGGCCGCGGCGACGTGACCTTGTGTGGGCAGTCTGTGGTCGTGGCGGTCACGGCCGGCGGCGAGGACATCGAAGGTCGCCGGATGCCACAGCCGCGACATCAACTCGGCGCCGGCCGCGGTGACCAGGTCGAGCAGCCATCCCACCCGGGTGTCGACGTCGTCGAGTCCGATCGGCTCGCCGGTTGCGTCGTCGATCGCCATGTGGGCGCGGGTGGTCACTAAAAACTGCCGCGCAGCAACCGCAGAACGACGATCCCCGCTGGCACTCATCGGTTACCCCGACCCCAACCGTGCTGCGGCATCGCCTCGGAGCCTGCGCTGATTCCGCTTCGACCGCAGCCGGCAGCACCGGCCGGGAGGCGAAATTGCCAACACCCGTGAAGTCATCCACCACCTCCTCTACCGGCAACTCATCGCCCCGATCGTGCCCAACCCGGACAGTAACCCCCACCTCTGACAAAGAACGCTTGATCCATGCCGCCGACGAACCCGGCCAACCGGTCTCGCCACTGCACCCGCACCACCGTGCCTCGGCCCTCGGCTGCGTCATCGAGCATCCGGTCGCGCCGCTCGCCCACAGCGGGCAGTCTAGGTCGGGCGGATCGTCGTGATCATTACCTCGGACGTCATGATCAGCGGTCAGGTGAGGTGATCGAACTCCCCGGTCACCCACGCGCAGTGACGGGTGGCCGAGTATTCGAGTGCCTCCCGGCCGG
>NZ_JAAOQS010000295.1:0-780 GCF_011603105.1 Rhodococcus sp. A14
GCCACAAGCCCAGGCCCGCCACACCCGCGCGCCCGCCCTGACCGACGGATCGGCTCACCGCTCCCCTCCGAAAGCGACCCATCCCGCTGTGCCTGATCATTTCCACCACCCCCTCGACCGGAACTGGCAGCACCGCGCCTCATGCCGCGGCACCGACACCGACATGTTCTTCTCCCCCGACGGTGAACGCGGCAACGTCCGTGCCCGGCGCGAGCGCGCCGCCAAACAACTCTGCCAAGACTGTCCCGTGCTCGACAACTGCCGCGCTCACGCCCTCACCGCCACCGAGTCTTATGGCATCTGGGGTGGCATGTCCGAAACCGAACGCGCCCGCCACACCCGGCGCACCCGCCGCCCGGCACGACCCCGCGAATGTGTCGCGTCGACGGACCCTCTAACCTGGCGGATCCGAACACCCAGAGCGTGAAGGTAGAACAGCCATGGCCACCGACTACGACGCACCACGAGTCACCGAATCCGACGAGCCGGACACCTCCCTCGAACAGCTGACCGCCAGCCGGAAAGACACCCAGTCCCCCGTCGTCGACGTCGAAGACACCGACACCGCCGAATCCTTCGAACTGCCCGGCGCGGACCTGTCCGGTGAAGAATTCACCGTCCGCGTCATCCCCAAGCAGTCGGACGAATTCACCTGTTATCTGGGGCTTTCTGGGGTCGTCTGCGACGCAGCATGAATGAGTCGATGGAGCGTCGGCGTGTCGTCTATGGACGGGTTATCTGCGGTCCTTACGCTAGTGTCTGTGACGAACGCAACAGCGG
>NZ_JAAOQS010000296.1:0-777 GCF_011603105.1 Rhodococcus sp. A14
GGTGAAGACCTCCTGCGCACCCGCAAGAAGGAATTCTTCCAACGAGAGACAGCGCCCAGCTTCACCGTCACCGGTCGACGCCTCGCCGAACTTCTCTACCCCCACGGCAATGAGGACGGCATCGTCATCCCTGGGTGTTGACGGCGAAGGCCCGCCGGATCTCGTGCCCGGCTTGCGGAGCGCTCACGCTTCACCGCCTGTTCGCCACTGACAGGAAGTAACCCATCCGCGACTACCGGATCCGGACGAATCCAGGACCGCCGGAGCGACCCTGGGCGAGACGTTCCGGCGCAATCTTTGAGTGCGCCAAATCTCGACGAGCCGCGCGTAGTGAAAACGGTGAACCACCAACTTAAAACACGTGCCGCCCGTGGCTGATCAGGTGCCCAGCCAGAGTCGTCGAAGAGCGACCGTGGTCATTCGCTGCGCCGGCGCCGGCCGCAGCGGTGCCGGCGCAGCGACGTCGAGATACACGACCAGTGTCCGGAAGAACGCCGCGGTGTCCATCCCGAAATCCGCCCTGATCACCTTGGCCGGGCCGCCGCCGTGGGCGCACCACCGCAATGCGAAGGCCACCATCCGGCTCAGCTCGGTCACCTCCGTGGTGTCCGCGGTCACCGCCGTCCCTCGTGGTTCTGTGCACAGGTTGCCGCACAACAGGTCCGGACCCCGGGCTGGCGCGAACTCGGTTACCCGGTGCCATCGTCACCATCGGCATCATCGGCACCGTCGGTGACGGCCACCGGGTCGAGGTGGGCACTCCGGTGGGGCGGGCGG
>NZ_JAAOQS010000297.1:0-770 GCF_011603105.1 Rhodococcus sp. A14
TGCGCCGGGGATCTTCAGGAGACGGTTAAATGCAGTACTGACGCGCACGTGTAGCGGGCCTCCGGGTTGAGGTAGGTGTGGTAACCCCGAAACCTAGAGGTGCTGCGCGTGCGCGTCCCTCATATCATCGGTGAAACGCCGAACAGTGCGGCCAACAACACAACCCACCCTGAGCAGCAGAAATGGCGCCCACATAAACCCGAGGAGCGCCACATCAGTTCCTGCACGTCACGCAGGCTCAACGCGAAGCGGTGATACAGCCACACGGCGTGGCTGATGATCTTCTTCGGGTAGCGGAAGCCCTTGTACGACGAATCTGCGCTGGTCGCGGTCGCCCATCCTCCCAGCGGTCACCCGCACAGCCAAGTTGACGATGACTGCTCTGCACCAGCGTTATCGCGCGCTGGCAGCATCTCCCCGAGGCATGGCGCGAGGTGGTCGATGTGGTCCGCCCGACAGGATAGATCGCATCCGTCCGCATGACGCTACGGAAGTTGTCTATTGTCATATTGATTCGAAGACTGCGGCGATTCCCTGGCCGCCGCCGATGCACATGGTTTCGAGGCCGTAGCGGCCACCGCGGCGTTTGAGTTCGTGAAGCAAGGTCGTCATGATACGGGACCCGGTGGCTCCGACAGGGTGGCCTAGTAGTACTTTGTTAGGTGGGGAAGGTGTGGTGGCACAGTGGGCAGGTACCGATCCAACGGGCAAGTGCGCGTTGGAGTTCGCGGAGAACGGCGTACAGGGTCAGTCCTGCCCGGCTGCTTTTG
>NZ_JAAOQS010000298.1:0-768 GCF_011603105.1 Rhodococcus sp. A14
AGTTGACGTAGAAGATCTTCGGCAACAACCCGGCGTTCGTCCGGGTGCCGATGTCGAGCCAGTGCTGGAAGTAGTCCCCGACGTGGTAGCCGAGGAACGGCAGCATCGCCATCGGGTCGCGGCGCACCACACCGACCCGCCCGGCCGCGGCGGCCGTGGTTTCCGACGACAGGGTCGAGGCCAGGAACACCCCATGCTGCCAGCTGCGCGATTCGGTGACCAGTGGGATGGTGGTGGCGCGGCGGCCGCCGAAGAAGATCGCCGAGATCGGCACCCCGCCAGGATCGTCCCACTCGGGGGCGACGGTCGGGCACTGGGCGATCGGGGTGCAGTACCGTGAGTTCGGGTGCGCGGCAGGCTCCCCGGAGATCGGGGTCCAGTCCCGCCGTTTCCAGTCCGTCAGGTGCGGCGGCGGCGTGTCGGTCATCCCTTCCCACCAGATATCGCCGTCGTCGGTGCGGGCGACGTTGGTGAAGATCGAGTTACCCCGCTCGATGGTGGCCACGGCGTGCGGGTTGGTGTGGACGCCGGTGCCGGGGGCGACACCGAAGAACCCGGCCTCCGGGTTGACCGCATAGAGCCGGCCGTCGTCACCGAACCGCAGCCAGGCGATGTCGTCGCCGATCGTTTCGGCCGTCCACCCGTCGAGGGTGGGGTCGAGCATCGCGAGGTTGGTCTTGCCGCAGGCCGACGGGAACGCCGCGGCGACGTAGTGCACTCGCTGCTCGGGGGAGGTGAGTTTGAGGATCAGCATGTGCTCGGCAAGCC
>NZ_JAAOQS010000299.1:0-755 GCF_011603105.1 Rhodococcus sp. A14
ATCGACGCCGCCGCCGCCGCGTTCCCCGCCTGGCGCGACACCTCCCTCGCCAAGCGCACCCAGGTGATCTTCAACTTCCGGGAACTGCTCAACGCCCGCAAAGGCGAGTTGGCCGAGATCATCACCGCCGAGCACGGCAAGGTCGTCTCCGACGCACTCGGTGAGGTCTCCCGCGGCCAGGAAGTCGTCGAATTCGCCTGCGGCATCGCGCACCTGCTCAAGGGCGGCATGACCGAAAACGCCTCCACCAACATCGACGTCTCCTCGATCCGCCAGCCCGTCGGCCCGGTCGGAATCATCTCCCCGTTCAACTTCCCCGCCATGGTCCCGATGTGGTTCTTCCCCATCGCCATCGCCGCCGGCAACACCGTCGTCCTCAAACCGTCCGAGAAGGACCCCACCGCCGCGATCTGGATGGCCGAACTCTGGGCCGAAGCCGGCCTGCCCGCCGGGGTGTTCAACGTCCTGCAGGGCGACAAGACCGCCGTCGACGAACTGCTCACCCACCCCGCCATCAAGGCCATCAGCTTCGTCGGATCCACCCCCATCGCCCAATACGTCTACGCCACCGGCACCGCCCACGGCAAACGCGTCCAAGCCCTCGGTGGGGCGAAGAACCACGCCATCGTCCTCCCGGACGCCGACCTCGACCTCGCCGCCGACGCCATGGTCAACGCCGGCTTCGGCTCCGCCGGCGAACGCTGCATGGCCATCAGCGCCCTGGTCGCGGTCGGCGACATCGCCGACGAACTCGT